>JAUXAH010000127.1 GCA_030614945.1 Phycisphaerae bacterium | reverse complement strand
CAACATTTTGTTGACTTTGTGTGCTCCTTGCGTTGACGGCTATAAAACACCGTTTCTGAGGCCCATTCCAGGCCATAGCAGGCCCGTGTGAGGCCAAACGCCCCCTGGTTGGACGTCTTATACCACCTGGTTAGACTTTTTGCTCTTGACAGAGGCCACACCAGGTCGATATGATGAGTATGTCGATGAGGATAGAGTAACCGGGAAGCCGGACTCGAGCGCATCGACACAAGAGGGCACGTGCTCCGGTCAGCTTCGACTTCATGTCCCCAGTTGAGGCTGACCGGGCCTTGCATCTGCCCTTTTGTGCCCTTTTGGTTGTAATGCAAGGATGCACGAATGGAATCTGACCATCCTTCTAAACTCGATAACAAAGAAACAACTGTCGTACTACCTGTTATCGACAGTTATGGGTCGTATAGGAGGCAATCGCACATGGCAGAATTCGATGCAGCATGGTATGTTTATGACCATCTGGACACGAGTATCCAGTCGATGTGTGACCGTACAGGTGATCCCCGTCCCCGATCGAAAGCCGATCTCCTCGATGGCTGCCGGTCAAATGCCTGGTTCACCAGGCATATCGCAACCGGCGAAATCCGAGTAGCCTCCAATGCCTGTCATCTTCGATGGTGCCCTGTCTGCGCAGAGTCCCGCCGAAACTACATCGGCCACTCCGTCTCCGAATGGATCCAAAAGCTCAAGTATCCCAAGCTTATGACACTTACATTGAAGCACAACGATGTACCCTTGTGGCATCAGGTTGACCAGCTCTACAAAAATTTCATGCAACTTCGAAAGCTCAAGGACTTCAGTGACATCGTTACCGGTGGAGTGTGGTTTTTTCAAATTAAGCTTTCGAAGAACGATGGCAAATGGCACCCGCACATCCATTGTGTTGTTGACGGTAAATATATGCCACGTACGCTTTTACGCCGTATGTGGGTACAGATAACGACTGACTCAACTATCGTGGACATTCGCTCAGTGAAGGATCCGGAAGGATGCTCACACGAGGTAGCCAGGTACGCAGCGAAGCCGGGACCTTTGAATGGTTTGGATCTAACCCATGCCGTCGAGCTTGTCTCCGTCATGCACGGACGCCGAATCTGTGGAACCTGGGGAGTCGGTCGAGAAGTGTCACTACGTCCATCGAAGTTTACCGATAAGGACAAATGGCAATCAGTTGGTTCCTGGTCAATGGTCATGTCCAGCCGCAAAACCGACCCGATCTCAAATGCGATCTTCCACGCCTGGCAGAACCATGAACCATTAGCCCAGGGTATCGATTTACACGCAACCGAAGCCCGAATACACGGTCTTCACCGATTCATACCATCCGAATATAGCAACCTCGATGCAATATACGTCAACGAAAGGGGTCCTCCGTGAAAATTAACGAAGCACATCTCGCAGCTTTATCCAGGGCTGCTCAATTCATGTCCGATGGAATCACAGACGCCATCGAGCCTAAACATCAGGAATTCATACTTAGGGACATCGACCGTATAAACGAAGTACGCCTGGTTGTCAGACAGATTGTCTTTGAGCCAGGGCTTCCTTTTGATTTCTATGGTCTTGCTCCTACTAAGGAGGTTCTTCGAAGTGGGGACACCCATTCCAAGTCCTGACCCTGAATACGGTGCCGACTGTCCTTTGTGCACTCCGGCTTTATGGCCAGTAGGTGAAACACCCCTGTATATTTACGCTTACTTCGAGGGCATTACCAACTGCGGAGTGTCCCCACATTCAGCCCCCAACGGTGAAACGTTCAGGCTCGAACAACCTGTCGGCTTTCCCTGTCTTTGGTCTCACGCCGGTAACGTCTGGCACCTTGACTACATACCCGACCAAATAGCACCAAACTTATCACGTCTTCGCTTAATGGATCATCATGGATTCTCATTCTTCGTGGGTACAGGTATACCATGTCCCCCCGAATTCACCATCTTCGACAATAACCAGGCCGCCTGCATACTCATGTACGCCGGTGCGGGCGGCTCTGGCCTTATTTCTTGGTCAGCCGGCATGCTGGAACTTGTTCAGCAATTCGGACTCGAAGCCGGCATCAATCTTTTTTATGAAGAATTCACGACAGCAGAGGGGGACATCGTTCATAAATTCTGCGATAGAATCCAGCGAACCAACGTCAAAATCAAGGTCACACCGTAAATTTTTGATTTTTTTCTTGCATTCCCCCTGGTCGATAGTCGATAATGAATTCAGTGTGTATTGGCACACTCACTCAAACCTAACATCGGTATTCTGGGGAGTACCCAAGTGTGCCGATGTTTTTTTTTATGAAAGGAGATCCATCATGGCCCTCATTAAATTTGGCGGTGGGATAACAGAGATGCGTGGATCCATCGCAGGCAACGTGTACAGCCGTAATAGATCCGGTGCCTACGCACGTGCTCGAACCAAACCCACAAATCCAAACACGGCTTTGCAACAACGTGTCCGTAACGCCGTCGGTATGCTCTCTGACAGATGGTCTAACACCTTGACGGCTGGTCAACGTATTGCGTGGGCACTCTATGCCTCCAATGTCGTCATGCTAAATAAGCTCGGCGAATCCGTGTACCATTCCGGGTACAATCATTACCAGCGTTCGAACTCCTTTTTGTCTCAGTATGGTATGACCATCATCGATGCTGGCCCTGTCGTCTTTGAGCTTCCTGCTAAAGACCCCGTGCTTTCAATCACGGCTTCCGAGGCAACTCAGCGATACGCATTGACATTCGATGACAACCTGGCCTGGTGTTCAGAAGATGATGCATACCTGCTTTGTCTTTTGGGTGCTCCACAGAACGCTCAGCGTAACTACTTCAATGGCCCATACAAGGGTATTCGTTTTCTTTCAGGTGACGTTGGTGCTCCGATAGCTTCACCCCAGGACCTCGTAGCACTTCACGCTATCTCTGAGGGTCAGCATCTTTGGATCCAAGCACGCATCCTCCGTGCAGACGGTAGACTGTCTGAGGTCATGCGTGCCGATTGCTTTTGTGCTGCGTAGGCCACGTGTCACCGATGCAAATGTAGTTTTACCGATTCCGTTCAATGTCCAGCTTGATATTGAGTTCGATATGGATATGAACACTTTGCTTGTACCCGGAAATAACACCTTCGAATTAGTAACCGATTCCGGCTCTTTCATGGGTACATTTGTCAGTTGGCCTACGTCCGACCACGTCCGTTGTCAGTTCGCTTGTGCCTGGCCCCCTGTATTCGCCACCATCGCACAGAAAAATTTTGATGCAAATGTCGTGGGTACAAATGGTGAGCCAGGTAAACCCAATACACCCGTCCAATTCGTTCCCTGATTTCTGAAAGGATATCCAATGGCAAAAAAACGAAAAAAAGCCACCACAAAACCTGTACCTGTACCCGTGACGAAAGAATATGTTTTCGGCTGGGATAACTGCACCGGTAAAAGAATCTTTGCAAAGCCTGGCACACCTGGCTTTACTCCGGACAAATGATTTCTGGTAATGCAATACGGCCAACTACACTTGGTAGTCATCTTTACGTTCGACAGTGTCCCTATCGCCACTACCTACGTATTGCTGCCTATCATTATATTAAATTTGACATCCGACCTTACAAGTACATCTTCGGAGTTTACGGTAAAGGCCCGTATCGCTATCGATATCCTCGACCTATTTCCGTTGTCGTGTACGCTCCACCAATGCCGAACCTTGCTGGACGAAACTTTGCCATGAAAGGCATTATCGATATCCCCTCGAAGCCTTCCGAACGTATGCCAGTCCTCAACAAATACTTCATCTACATCAGCCGACTCATTTGTGATCCTCGATTTACCGGGCTTGGGATATCCTCCTGGCTTTGTTCCGAATCCTTTGACATGCAGGACAGACCAATCATCGAATCGTTAGCACCCATCGAGGATGGTCAAGCCCTGTGCCGGCGAATAGGATTCAAACAAGAATACACTCGTGTACCCGTCCACGTTGCCAGGGTCCGGAGATTCCTGATCCGAGCCGGCTGCGCTCCAGGGATTTGGGATTGGCCCTGGATGGTCCAGAAGCGTATAGATTCGCTTCCCGAATCTGAATCCCTGGAGCTTGCAAAGGAGCTGACGCGATTCGTACACCACTACTCTGGCCACTACTACGATAAGCCTGGCCTCAAACTTACTACCTGGATATTGTCAAAACTTCAATATCCATGTACGTATCACTACCACGTCAAGCCCTCATTTCTTGTTAGATAGACTTGCCCTTCGAGCCTGGACCTGATTTTATGATCCTGCTGCAGCAGCTCAGGCCAGGCCCGGAGATATCAGGACCTGAATCCTCGTTTTTAGCCCAATAACGAAATGTACCCGAAACGGGTCCTCCCCGATCGGGATTTTTCACTAATCATCTAACATCCTGTTTTTGTTTAGTGCACATGCCCTTTTGATTAAAGCGATAAACTTCCTGAATGTCACTGTGTCTTTTCACTATCTTGCGATAACAACCAGAACAAAAACCCGATAATGAACAACCGCACGCCAAAGTCGAAACCTTAACGAATCCACAGTATCAGCAAGATAGTGATACAGTGACACGCCGTCTAAGCCGTTAAAAAATTCTTCGCTACCAATACGTCCATCAAAACCAACATTTCCTGGCCGATTACGATTCAACGCTCAGTGACAAAACATCATTTTCCTGGCCGATTAGTTTTCAACGCATAGTTACAAATCAGCATTTTCCTGGCCGAATCGGTTTCGAAGCATCGCAGCATATCGAAAAGGCTGACGCCGAGCTATCATCCCCCGTACAAGCCCAAAGATTCTGTTACCGTTAATCCACATCATTTGCCTCCGAAGCACCAGTTCACCCACCCACCCAACCCATGAAACAACAACCGCCTCCTAAAAACTACAACATCGCACGCACAATATACACCTACTCCGCAAAAAAACAGGGGCACGATGAACCGGGACAAAAAACGACTGAACCTACGCACCACTACGACACACACGACTTAAGGACTGGCCGGTAGGACCGGCCAGTCCCCTTTGTGTGTCGAAAGATTCGTGGTGCTCCGGTTCTTTTTGTCACGGTTCCCTGGCCCCTTGTTTTTTGCTCCGTGTCCGTGCCGGCAACAGACGCCGTTCGTTCGCCATCATCGGCAAAGCGATTACCAGGTTAGCGATTTCGCCCTGGTACTCGCTTTGCTAATCGATGCTGGCTCTCTCTCTCTGCCTGTTGCCGGCCCGTCCCGCATTCGCTACTTCGATTACCTTGGGTTGCTGATGATTTGAATTGAACTTGGCGAAAACGACATCGCCAAATAGCCATTTTAGTCGCATGGCCCGCGAGGCAATCCAATTATTATGAACGGTATGGGTCTGAAAAGCGGATTGCCTCGCTAAAAGGTCGGGGGCCTCCGGCAGCGGTTGCGAAACGACATCGCATCGTCTATTTTTGCCCTCGACTTTTGCCATGCTCCACCGGCCTAAACGACAGGCCGGCCCCCCCGCGAACGCAAGTGCCACGCCAGTGCCATCGCAAAATGTAGTATGGCGATGTCCCTGTCATGTCCCTTGCGAGTTCGCGGGGGGGAATTGCCGAAACGACATCGGTTTCGTTCCCCCCAAAAAAACAACGGCCCCAGGTGGAGCGTTGGGGCCGCGTGTTTTTTGCACACCCTGCTTTTCCTGCCCGATTCGGTTTCGTAACAGCTTCGATGTGAATTTCTCAACATTTTGTTGACTTTGTGTGCTCCTTGCGTTGACGGCTATAAAACACCGTTTCTGAGGCCCATTCCAGGCCATAGCAGGCCCGTGTGAGGCCAAACGCCCCCTGGTTGGACGTCTTATACCACCTGGTTAGACTTTTT
>JAUXAH010000169.1 GCA_030614945.1 Phycisphaerae bacterium | reverse complement strand
AAGCGCTGCAGCCTTGTTGTTTATTAGTCAACGGCGAGGCTGCTGTTTTTTTAAAGCAAAACGCACAACGCACTTGACCAAATACAAACCGATCCGCTCCGTGTCAAATACTTTTCTCGCGAATTAAGCAATTTTTTTATCAGCAGCTGCGCTCGAGAGGATCGCCGACGTGGTAAGGTCCAGGCCCAGGGAGATCGCCGGCAGCTCTGCATCGAGGACCATCGCCGGCAGCTCTGCATCGAGGACCATCGCCGGCAGCTCTGCATCGAGGACCATCGCCGACAGCTCAGCGCATCAAGGATCATCGCCGACAGCTCAGCGCATCGAGGACCGTCGCCGGCAGCTCATAGTGTCAGTCTGCAAGCTGACATCCCTTTTTTAGCGCTCGAGCAAATCGTCGACGTGGTGAGGTCCGGGCCCAGGGGGATCGCCGACATGGTGAGGTCCGGGCCCAAGGGGATCGCCGGCTGTCAGCAGCGCTCGAGGGAATCGCCGACGTGGTGAGGTCCGGGCCCAGGGGGATCGCCGGCTGTCAGCAGCGCTCGAGGGAATCGCCGACGTGGTGAGGTCCGGGCCCGGAGCGGTCCGCTGAGCTGAGCGACGGCCGGCCAGCTGCGCTCGAGAGGATCGCCGGCAGCTCCAATTCGGAACAAACGCCGGCAAATGGGCTCAATAGTGTTGTTCACGTCCCCCAGGACGGAAGAAAGCCAATCAAGAGGTACTTCGATATGGTCAAAAACCAGCTCAAGGTTGACGGCAAGGTAAAAATACGCGCTCCGGTCCGGGTTTCAGGACCAAGTCATAAAACCGTCCGGCTCGTCTTCTTCATCTTGTTCAGCTCCGGCCGGCACTAAGTCTTCGTCGTCTTCGTCATCTTCTGTTCCGTCAACAAACCCAAAATCAATTCCAAAAAGACTAAAAAGAACACCGGAATTTTCATCTTCGTCATTGCCAGATTTATCATTCAAGTTGCCCACGTCCTGCTCAAGCTGCTTAACTCGATTCTCAATGCCATTGATTTTCTCAGACGGATTCACCCCGACGACCTTTGTGCCTTTCGGAGTCACCTCATAAGTAACATCGCAATCGCCACAGTAGAACTGATTTCCGGTAACTTGAATATCATCAGAACCGCAGCTCGTACAAAACTCGAATTTCGATAACCCATCTCGTTGACTCTGCTCTTCCTCGGCAGACAAATCGACTCTTGATTCGTTTTCGCGATTTTCATCTTCGGCGTTTTCGCGATTTTCATATTGCTGTCGATCCGTCGACTGATCCACTTTGCTCAATTGCACGATTCCAGAATCCGGATCACGCTCAAGCAACAAATTATCTCCATCGGCTAAACCGGCCGGCTCACGAATCTCAGGAGGGACACTGACAACCAGCTCTTTCCCCCCCTTCATTTTTTTCAATTGTCTAATAACGGGCTTTTTCATAAGTAAAACTCCTTCTCAAATAATCGCCACAACTCACCAATACAATGCAGTACAGCCCAACACCGGCCAACACTCAACAATCAGCACCAGCCAATACCGGCCAGCATTATCCAGCACCGACCAACATCGAATAATCAGGACCAGCCAGCATCGGCCAATATCACCCAGCGCCGAACAATCAAGATCAGGCAGCACCGACCAATACGACCCAGTTCCGATCAGCAAATTACAACAGCAAAACTTTCTGTCAAGCTAAAAATCTTCAGCTGACTCAAGACGACCGCGCAGAATACCGATATAGTATCGTCAATCTCCGACAACGCCGGCGACCATTTCTCCCAAAAACAAACGCATTTCATTGGCCGGCCGCCGGCGATCCTCTCGAGCGCTGCTGCGTCCAGCCTTGCAAGCTGGACGCATCTTTGCCGGCCGGCGATCTCCCTGGGCCTGAACCTCACCACGCCGGCGATCACCCTGGCCGTCAATACAGCCGGCCGGCCGTCGCTCAGCTCAGCGGACCGCTCCGGGCCCGGACCTCACCACGTCGGCGATTCCCTCGAGCGCAGATCTGCGCTATGGTTTTCGTGTCGTTCGCCCTGGCCACCCTGAGCCTGGCAAACAAAAAAAAGGCAGAGGAAAAAATAAGAACGAACCAGGACATGATCCCGACCCGCAAAAAACCTCTGCCCTTCAATGGACAATTTTCCGTTTGACCAATCTCCATCTGTGATACTTAGCTTTTTCCAAAGGCACACCATCCCGCACGGCATCAACAACAGCCTGCGCATCTACACAACCATTCGCCGCCCGCTTCAAAAGATTTTCGTATGATACCGAATTTTTATAACTACGTTTCTTAATCATCTATCCCACCGCTCATCTTCACAAAAAACACACTTGATTTCAGTTAAGACCATCCCTGGGCAATGTCACTAGGAGACAAATTCAGCAGGTTCATCACCCTCATAACCAAAAACACTCTATTCAGGCGGAGCGCGCTCATTTGGAGAGAACAAATCCGGCGGCATCGGTTCAACCGAACCGAAGCCAGGGAACTTATCGTCAATAAAATCATCAACACCCTGAAACGAATGAGCGTTTTCAAGAGGCGTACCATTCCGTTCGGCACGAACAATATCTCGAGCGCGTTCATCGCCGGCCGCCGCCAATTTCATAATCGTAGAGTAACGACCTAAAACCTTATAACGAGAATTGTCCTGCTTAAATTTAGGCGGGCGCAACGACACAGCTCTGCATATTCCAGTAGTGCCACAAATACGAATCTTATCAGTCGCACAGACAAGCTCCATTCGATACTTCTCAGAAACGTCAAGCAAATTTGCCGGCCGGCCGGCATAACGTACAACGTCACTCAGCGCAGAATCAAGATTACAAACAGATCGAATATCAACAATTTTACTATCGCCGGTGACTTTGAGCCATTTCTCCGAAAGCCACTTCTGAGGTATGTACGATCCAGTTAAGAGCATATGAAGATGAACGTGCCACCACTTGCCACCGCAGCTCGGTTTCACCTGCAGGAACCAAACGCAGCCGGTGACATACTTTCGCCAGCCAGCACAACGACGGAGCTGAGCAAACGATTTTTTTATCCGAGTAATTTGTTCATCCAACGACAAATCAGTATGTTTTTGGGTTAGAGTTAGAAAGCGTACTGCAGATTGTTTGCTAAAAAATTCACAACAACTGTGAGCGATCGTATTCGAACGCGCTTCCGCACACACCGGACACCACCGCAAACGACACGAATTAGAATGGACCCTGATCATCTCAATTTCAACATTCCAAACAAACCAGGCCAACGTCCGACAAACCTCAAAACGACTTAGCCAATTTGAACCATCCGAAACATCGTGTTCGTCAAAAACCGATCTCGTCACAATAACCAAATCAGGAATTTTTTTAAATAGCCTGGCTCGAAAGCCACTTTGCCCAAAAAGCTCTGCCTGGGTATCTTCCACGACCGGAGCAAAATCCTGCCCGGACCCATCGAGAAACTGTCCGGTTGTTTCTTCTGTATGAACTGAAGAAGGCAAAGCCGCCGATTCCGGTCCATCGGTCATTTCAACAACGGTAGCATCCATGCTACACAGCCCTCAAACACTTACCCAACTTACTACAAACAACAATACAAATCTTCCCTCACTTAACAAGAGCAGAGCTAAAGACAAGCTCTGCCCTGGGAAGTTTAGCGCATTCCGGCAAAGGCAGGATCGAACATGAACAGCCAGGCTGGATTCGATAAGGTTTGTCCGAATAGAAGAAAAGGAAGCGGAGGACGTGGCGTAATTTCGTATCCCGCCCTCCGCTCTGCCTCTGCCCGCTGAGCCGCTCAGGTTGCCCTTCGGCAGCGCCTTATCCTGCTCAGCGATATTTGCGTTTCTGGCCATCAAAATATTTTCAAAATTTCTCAAAAAATACTATTGACAAGCCAGGAAGGATCGATAAGATATGCAACAGTATGTTTTCGCTGGCCTGGGTTAGGTGATCCTTCCTGGGCCTTTTTTACATCGGCACAAAAACGGTTGCCATTATCGGGCGGCTGAAATTAAACGCAAGAACTTTCTCATTTTTTTATTTGCACCTGCCGGCAGCAGCGCATCGAGGACCATCGCCGACAGCTCAACGCATCGAGGACCATCGCCGACAGCTCAGCGCATCGAGGACCGTCGCCGACAGCTCAACGCATCGAGGACCATCGCCGACAGCTCAGCGCATCGAGGACCGTCGCTCAGCTCGGCGCATCGAGGACCGTCGCTCAGCTCGGCGCATCGAGGACCGTCGCCGACAGCTCAACGCATCGAGGATCGTCGCCGGCATTTCATAGTGTCAGTCTGCAAGCTGACATCCCTTTTTTAGCGCTCGAGCAAATCGTCGACGTGGTGAGGTCCGGGCCCAGGGGGATCGCCGAGGTCCGGGCCCAGGGGGATCACCGGCTGTCAGCAGCGCTCGAGGGAATCGCCGACGTGATGAGGTCCGGGCCCAGGGGGATCGCCAGCTGTCAGCAGCGCTCGAGGGAATCGCCGACGTGGTGAGGTCCGGGCCCAAGGGGATCGCCGGCTGTCAGCAGCGCTCGGGGGAATCGCCGACGTGGTGAGGTCCGGGCCCGGAACGGTCCGCTGAGCTGAGCGACGGCCGGCCGGCTGCGCTCGAGAGGATCGCCGGCAGCTCCAATTCGGAACAAACGCCGGCAAATGGGCTCAATAGTATTGTTCACGTCCCCCAGGACGGAAGAAAGCCGATCAAGAGGTATTTCGATATGGTCAAAAACTAGCTCAAGGTTGACGGCAAGGTAAAAACACGCGCTCCGGTCCGGGTTTCAGGACCAAGTTATAAAACCGTCCGGCTCGTCTTCTTCATCGTGTTCAGCTCCGGCCGGCACTAAGTCTTCGTCGTCTTCGTCGTCTTCTGTTCCGTCAACAAACCCAAAATCAATTCCAAAAAGACTAAAAAGAACACCGGAATTTTCATCTTCGTCATTGCCAGATTTATCATTCAAGTTGCCCACGTCCTGCTCAAGCTGCTTAACTCGATTCTCAATGCC
>JAUXAH010000068.1 GCA_030614945.1 Phycisphaerae bacterium | reverse complement strand
CGTGCGGCGAAGGAGTCATAGACTGGAAGAAGGTAATCGAGGTCTGCAGAAGTGCACCGCGTGACATTGTGCTGAGCGTCGAATGCGGCACCGTGGACCAGGCCGAGCGGAGCATCAAGTATCTCAAAGAGCTGGTGTAGTGATTGCCGGCGGAAGGGTTAAGAAAAGAAATAACCGGGGGGTTTGAAAGGAGATGAGTAAATGAAGTGGAGAGGTAAAATGATGGTTCGCAGGGTAATGCTGGTGGGCGTTCTGCTGCTGGTGGCGGGGTATGTTTGCTCCTGCGGTGAATTTGCGGATTTGGGGCGTGGGCCGGGCGAGAAGATAAAGGTGGTGGTGGTTACGGGCGGACACGCGTTTGAGCGTAAGCCGTTCTTTACGCTGTTTGAAGGATACGATGATATCGAATACATCGAGGCCCAACTGAAAGACCACAGCGAGATATTCGAGGACGTCAGCGAGTGGGACTACGACGTGATGGTGCTTTTCAATATGACGCAGAAGATATCGCCGAAGCGGCAGGAGAATTTCACCAAATTGGTAAAAGGCGGTGTTGGGGTGGTGGCGCTGCACCATTCGATGGGGGCGTTCCAGGAATGGGGTGAGTATCGCAAAATCATCGGGGGCAAATACTATGTGAAAGCGACAGAAGAGGACGGAGTGAAGCGTGAGGGAAGCACATATAAACACGATGCGGATTATAAGATTCACATAGAAGATTCGAGGCATCCGGTTACGCGGGGTGTGAGCGATTTTGCGGTGCACGATGAGACGTATAAAAAGTGCGGCTTCGAGAAGGACAATCGACTGCTTTTAAGTACGGGGCATCCGGCGAGTGATAAGCCGCTTGGCTGGGTTAGGCGCTACGGCAAGGGCAAGGTGTGTTTCATTATGGTTGGGCACGGCCCCAGTGTGTATGCCAACGAAAGCTATCGCCGGCTGGTGGCACAGGCGATACGGTGGTGCGCGGACTGAGTGGCTGAGAATTTAGGCCAGGCAGAGGAGGATGATGACAGATTGTCTGTTTTGATTGGGCCGGAGGGTTGATATATTAGATTAGACTGTGGTTTTTTATGTCGCTGATTTTGGTTCTCTGGTTTTTTTAATTGGTGGGTCGGTGAAAGGAGCGTGAATGATAAGTTATCCAGTGGCAAAAAGACGTGGTTGTGTGTTCGGTATATTCTTATTTGCTGCGTTTAGTTTTCTCATCGGAATCACTTCTACAGCACAGAATCTGTGGGCCGGGCAGAACTGGCCTTCGTTTCGTGGTCGCAATGCAAGCGGTGTTGCAGAGGGTTATCCGACTCCAGTCAAGTGGGACGTTGAACGAGGCGAAAACATCCGCTGGAAAACGCCTATTGCCGGCCTTGGCCATTCCTGCCCGGCGGTATGGGGCGACCGCATCTTTGTTACTACCGCCGTTAAGGACAAAGGTGAATCAAGTCTGAAGGTGGGCATGTACGGAGACATCGAATCGGTAACTGAAAAGGATATTTTCAACTGGCGTGTTTACTGTATAGATAGAAAAAACGGCAAAATTCTGTGGGAGCGAGAAGCTCACGCCGGCAAGCCGAAGGTCAAACGGCATCCGAAATCCAGCCACGCAAGTCCTACCCCCTGTACGGATGGAAATTACGTCGTTGCATTCTTCGGGTCTGAAGGATTGTACTGTTACGATATCCAAGGCAATCCTGTATGGGAAAAGGACCTTGGTGTACTTGACTGGGGTTATTATCGCAGTTCCTCCGCCCAATGGGGAGGGGGCAGCTCGCCCATCATCCATAAGCAAATGGTAATTATACAATGTGATGTTCAGAAGGATTCCTTCATTGCCGTCTTTAATCTGAAGAATGGCAATCAGTTGTGGAAGACTCCTCGAAGCGATGTCCCGACCTGGGGCACGCCGACCGTTTATACAGGCGAGAAGTATTCCCAAATCATTGTTAACGGATATAAGCACATCGGCGGATATGATATTGAAACGGGAAAAGAACTCTGGAAAATGAAGGGCGGCGGTGACATCCCCGTTCCGACACCTGTTGTCGGTAATGGTTTAGTCTATATTACCAACGCACATGGACGAATGTCGCCCATCTACGCTGTGCGCTTGTCGGCAGCCGGAGATATTTCACCGGCTGAAAATTCATCAAGCAATAAGCATATCGCCTGGAGCTATACCAGAGGCGGCAACTACATACCAACGCCCATCGTCTATGGTGATTATCTTTATTGCGGTTCAGATTCCGGCAGACTGAGCTGCTTCGAAGCTAAAACCGGTAAATTGCTCTACCGTGAAAGTTTAAGCGCTAAGTGCGGGGCTTTCAGCGCATCTCCGATAGGAGCGGACGGAAAAATCTACTTCACCGGCGAGAAAGGCGACATATATGTCGTAAAGGCAGGGCCTGAATTTAAGTTGCTTGGTGTTAATGAGATGAATGAAACCTGCATAGCGACACCTGCAATTTCACAGGGCACCCTGTTCTTTCGAACCAGACATCACCTTGTGGCAATCGCGGAAAATGCGACAAAATAGGTGATATTGTCCCTATTTTTTCAGTGAAAATATGGTTTTTGGGGGTAAAAACGGGGGTAAAAAAATTTTTGAAAAAATTTTATTTTTTTTCTTGACTATCTCTACATTTGTAGAGTAGTATTGACAGAGTTAAAGAAAAAGGAGGTTTTTTATGGCAAAGAGAAATTATGAGCTAACCGAAGGTGAATGGGCGATTATCCAGGCGGTGTGGGACAATGAGCCGTGCGCGACCCCGACCGTTCAGGAAGAGCTCGAAGCCCAGAAGAACTGGACCTACAGTACGGTCAAAACAATGATGGACCGGATGGTGGCCAAAGGGCTGCTGAAACCTGAGAAGATTCGCAATCTTATCCTGTACCGCTCGGCTATCACCAGAACAGAGGCGCAAACCGGCGAAATTATGCGCGCAGTGAAAAGGGCATTCGACGGGGCACTTACCCCGATGATGCAGTTTTTGCTGGATAGCGATAGTCTGTCGAAAGAGCAGTTGGGCGAGCTGGAAACAATGATTAAGAGAAAACGCAGGAGCGGTGCGCGCAAAGGGAAATAATTTTGGTGTAACCAAACTCCGGAAAACGGCGTCTTAATAAGTGGAGGACGCATTATGAATACGATATTAGAGCAGATAAATTCGACGGGGAAGGCATTTGTGGAATTTGCAGTGCCGATGCTGGTGCAGTCAAGCGTGCTGATAGTGATTTTGCTGCTGGTTGATTTGGCGCTGCGGAAGAAAGTAAAAGCGGTGTTTCGGTATTGTATATGGATGCTGGTGCTGCTGAAGCTAATTTTGCCGACCTCGCTGTCGTCGCCTTTGAGTCTGGGATACTGGTTCGGCGACCACTTAGCGTATGTAGCCGAAAGCCGGACAGCCGCGGCGCCCGAGCCGGAGGTGGAGGAGCCGGCTCTGGCGGATATGCTGCATATTATCGAGCCGGTACCTATCGAAGAAGGTAGGCCTACACCTGCGGTGCTGCCGATGATGCCGGGTGTTGAGCTGGCAGAGGCGGAGCCGGTTAGTCCGCCGACGGTGTCGGTAACACCGGTAACGTGGCAGGGGATTGTGTTTCTGGTCTGGCTGGCTGTCGTGATAGCATTAGGGTTATTGCTGCTGCAGCGGGCGATGTTTGTACGCGGGCTTGTTGCCCAGGCCAAAGAGGCGAATAGTTTGATGAACAACGCGCTTGAGTACTGCTGCAAGTGTATGGGGGTGAAAAGAAAAATCGGCTTGAAAGTTTCGGCGAATGCGGCGAGTCCTGCAGTGTGTGGATTATTTAGGCCTGTGATTTTGGTGCCTCAGAATTTGGGGCCGAGCTTGGGAGCCGCTCATCTGCGGACTGTTTTGCTTCACGAGCTTGCTCATATCAAGCGCGGCGATTTGTGGGCCAATTTAGCTCAAGCTATTTTGCAAATTATCTATTTCTATAATCCTTTTGTCTGGCTTGCAAACGCGATGATTCGCAGGGTTCGCGAGCAGGCGATAGATGAGACTGTGCTTGTGGCGATGGGCGAGAAAGCGCAGCAGTATCCGCAGACTCTGGTGAACGTTGCGAAGCTGGCGTTTAAGCGGCCGGTTTTGAGCCTGCGATTGATAGGCGTTGTGGAATCGAAGAGCGCACTTGCCGGGCGAATCAAACATATCCTTAATCGGCCAATGCCGAAAAGTGCCAAGCTGGGTATTGTAGGTGTTCTTGCTGTCCTAATTGCTGGCGCGGTTCTGCTGCCGATGGCGGCGGCAGCTAAAGACGAAGAGGTGATTGCTGAAGAAAAGAAACAGGAGGCATCACAATTTGTAGCTAAATTGCCCAGCGGCGTTACAGTTGAGTTGGTTGGGGTTTGTGAGCATCCGAGTGAGGGTAAGCAGTGGTGGCGGCCGGATGGGACATTGCTCAACGAAACACCTTATAAAACTACAGGCAGTTTGTTACCAGAGCATGCGAATTATAGGTATTGTGAGTTTGTAATCAGGCTCCAAGACGCTGACGATATTAGTATCAAATGGGATGTTCCTGGCGGCCGACAGAGTTCCTTCACTAGTAACCCAATGGATGCAAATGGCCAAAGGATTTCTGATTTACAAGTTTATACAGTTAATCAACCAGAAGATCAAAAAACCGCTCTTGTAAGAATTGGCCTTTCAACTGCTCGGTGGCAAACAATAGCTACACATCCAGTTGAGATCCCTGAGGAAACTTATAGTATTGATGAAAATGAGGCAGTTGCCTTTGGACGCTCTTATGAGAAAGACAGTAAAACAGTCATACCGGTCACACATAATATAAATCGAGGACGGGAAAAGAAAGCCCTTCGTGTTGTTGCTGTAACTTACTCCGGAAGAGAAGTAAGAGGAAGCGTCAGCGGACGGGGCGGAAATATCCTCAGCAGCAATACACACGAGTTTAATTTACCTTTAAGAGATATCAAAGAGTTCCGGTTTCAGACACGGTCTTATGAATGGGTTGAGTTTAGGAATGTTTCCCTTCGGCCGGGTGTCAAAACCGATGTGCAGGTTGAGGTTAAGTCGGTGCCTTATACGCAGGAAATGTTCAACGATATTCAGCCCGACAGCACGATTCTGTTCAAGACTACTGTTCGACAGATAAATCGGACTGGCAGGGAAATAACCACCACAGGATTTATCAACTCGGATTTTGTGCACGTCACAGGCATGAGTGATGCCAAGGGCAGGCCTATCAAGTTTACTGCTAAGCATGAGGGAGATATTTATCGGTATAAACTAACTTTTAATGAACCGGTTCCGCCCGGGGAATTGATGGAGTATAGCCATGAGGGAAAGATAACAGGGTTGGTTAAACGGGTAGCAGGTAAGGAAGATCAGTTTGAGTATCGTATGAGGCACTGGCCGGCTGCAGGCCAGCCGACTCTGCGGATAGAAACATACCTTTTGCCCGAAGGAGCCCAGCTGATTTCCACAACGCCGGAGGATATGCAGCGCCGGACAAAAGATGGGCGGATTGAACTGCACGTAGAGAAAATGATTCCGGCCGGCGGCAGCATTACTACCGCATTTCAATACCGATTAACCGGCGGCAAAGCGGCAGGAGCCGAGCCGCTCAAACTCAATCCTGCGCCGTGGGCCGATGGTGAGGTGGTGCGGATGAACCTGAATACTATGGTCGGTATGGAGATTGGCACGATTGTTTATATTGCTGAGTCAGTTAGGCTTGCTGGAGAAAAGGTCTGGCGGGTGGAGTCTTATATGGTCGTTCCCATAAATAATACGCAGCAATTTACCCGCGTCGATGCCCAACTCGATAGTTTTGCACCGATAACAGGTAGAACCAAAAACCAGCTTGGCGATTTTAAGGCCAAATACGAACCGAACAAAGTTAAGCTTGTGGCGGAAACTGCAGGTAAAGAGACAATCCGGGAAATTGAGCTTGATGGCGTGGCATATGATAATGAGCAGGTGTTATACCTTATCAGGCGGCTGCCCCTGGAAGAAGGTTACAAGGTAAGATTCCCGATATTCCCTGTGCAGGGAGGCGCAGTTGTTGACTGTGCGATTGAGGTAACAGGCAAGGAGAAGGTGACTGTTCCTGCGGGAACCTTTGACTGCTATGCAGTTGACCTGGCTGTATACTCCGCAACTATCAAGGCCCTTGAACATACGCTGTGGCTCTCAGCGGACAAACACTCGTATTTTGTTAAGTATGATTCAGGGCAGGCGATTATGGAATTAAATCAAGTGGATACCAAAAAGGCCGGAACAAAGATTATCAGCGACAGCGAACTGAACTTGTCAGTTACCATACCCGCCGATTGGCATTGCTACAAAAGCACATCTGTGCCGATGTACAAGTTATACTGGCAATTGCTACCGCCGGAGTTGAAAGCCTGGGGTCTGCTCGTTGGTGTCCCGCTGGAGCTTGGTGGTATCTCCGCTCGCGTGGTTGCCGAAGGGGATGTTGAGGTTCTTAAAGGTTTCTTCAAGGATTACGCCGTTCGAGAGAACAGTTGGCAAGAACTGAAGATTGATGAAATACCGGCGGCGCAGTACATCGCTGATTATGTGGATAAAGAAGGAGCAATGGTTGAGTACCGCACATACCTGCTCGACAAATCGAAGGTATACTGGTTCGTTTTCCGAATTGAAAAGGATAAATTCGAAGCAGCAAGGAGCGAATTTGACTCGATTGTGAATAGCTTTAAGTTGAAACAGTAATGCCTATCCTGACAGAAATGGTACCTGGCAGGTGTCGGGCTATCATATTAAGTAGCGTTTAGCGGATAGAACATAGCGTGTAATTTTACTTCCCTATTTGCTATACGCTATACTTTATCCGAAGTTGTAGTGCTTTGTTACGGCTTCGGTGACGTTCCAGGTGCACTCGAGGTCCTGTGGGAAAATCACGAAATCGCCTGGGCCGAAACTCACCGAATCCGTGCCGTCCGTAACCGTTACTTTGCCTTCTATTAGAAGGCAGGTTTCTTTTTCTGTATATGACCAGTCGAAAGTGCTGGGCTGGCATTTCCAGATTGGCCAGGCCTTGCAGGCCGCCGCCTCTTCATCGGACGGCTTCTTGACAATCACATCTTTTACGCTTGGCATATTGTTTTGCTCCTTTGACTATTATCGGTTCGGGCTGTATTATACCTGAAGGAACCTATTTTGGAATATGGAATAGGAATTTTTATTGAAAGTCGGGGTTGAACGCTTTTATTGTTATCGGGAAGTCAGGATGTTATGGAGCAAAGGCAGCTTGAGAAATTCAGGGTGTGGTTTGATGATTATGTAGCCAGCTTTTATGGTGATGAGAAGACCGTCAATGCCAATTTGAAGCTCAAAGAAGAGCACAGCCGGCGGACGTGTGAAGAGATGCTGTATCTGGCTGAAGAGCTGGGCCTTGCAGACAATCAGAAGCGGATAGCTGAGGTGATAGCGCTTTTTCACGACATCGGGCGGTTCGAGCAGTTTATTAAGTACCGGACATATAACGACGTCAGAAGTGTGAACCATTGCCTGCTGGGCCTGAAGGTTCTTGGAGAGACAAAGGCGCTTGAGGGGGTAGAGGGAAAAGAAAGAGAATTGATAGAAAGAGCGATTGAATATCACGGGTTAAGAGAATTGCCGAGAGGTTTGGACGGTGAGTGCTTGCTGTTTTCCAGGTTGATACGGGACGCCGATAAGCTGGACATACTTTATGTGGTGACGGAATACTACAGGCAGTACAGGGACAATCCGCAGGAGTTTATGCTGGAGCTGGAGTTTCCGGATGAGCAGGGATATTCGGCTGAGCTGGTTGAAAAGATTTTGCGTGGTCGGCAGATTGATTACGGCGAGCTGCGAACGTTGAATGATGCGAAGCTTCTGCAGCTCGGATGGGTCTATGATGTGAATTTTACGGTGATATTGAAACGGATAAAGCAGCGCAGGTTTTTGGAGATGCTCATTGACTTTTTGCCAAGAACAACAGATATCGAAAGAGTAAAAGAAAAGATATTCGGGTATGTTGATTTTAGAATAGGGCAGGATGGGTGACGAAATTGAAAAGGGAAAGCAAACTCCTGTTTTTATGGAAATGAAAACCCTGCGAATTTAGCGGCCTCTTCCTCTGCCTCGTCCTCGTCCGCCATGGCCTCGGCGGAAGCGATGGGGGGCGGCATCAGAAGCAGCGTCAGCAAGTTCGATTGGGCCGCCTTTGATTAACAATGCCTTTCCATTGACGAGGGCGTCGGCAACTTTTTTGTGCGCGGATTCGAGGATTCTACCGAGAGTCTGGCGGGAAATGTTCATTTTCTCTGCGGCCTGAGCCTGATAGAGGCCTTCCAGATCAGTCAGACGGATTGCTTCAAGCTCATCGACCGTTAAGGTAATTTGCTGCAAAACCGAAAGGGGGATTCCTCTGGGCTTGTAGTAGTTAGCCTGTGGCAGGTGCCCCACGCGTCTGCAATGTCTTGGTCTTGGCATATCAAGT
>JAUXAH010000379.1 GCA_030614945.1 Phycisphaerae bacterium | reverse complement strand
CGCGCGCGCGCGGTGGTCCGGCCTACGGCCGTCCCTCCGCGCGCCTTTGGCGCGCGGGCCGCCGCGCCGTCCGCCCCGTCCCCGTGCGCGGCGGCCCGCGCGCGCGCGCCCTCGCTCCACATTCAATGGACTTCACTCGGTCGGCCGCCGCACCAGGGCCGAGTACGGCCCAAGAGCGGCGGCCTCCCTCGATCAAACGCGGCGGGCCGCCCACGGGCGGCCCACAAGCCATCCTGCCGAAACGGCAGGAAAAGCCGCGCGCGCACCGCGCCTGCCTCGACTTGACAACCTTGCCGCCCTGAGTACACTAACCCGGCCGTGAAGATCCACCTGCTTCAACGCCTGCGATCGGCTGCGCTCATCCAGGGCGTCCTCGCCCTCATGTTCGGCGGGACTGTCTGCTACCTGGCCATCGTCAGCCGTGAGATCCCTGGCATTCTACTCGCCCTCCTGGGTACCATCATCGGCTTCTACTTTGGCACGGAAAAAGCCGCACCAACCACCTGAAGGAGTGATCACCCAATGGCCAGACTGACAGCACCGCTCTTGAGTCTCGATGCCCGCGGCTCCATCGCCAAGTCGATCGTTTTCTCTAGCTGGAAAGGCATCAACTACGCCCGCGTGCACGTCATCCCAGCCAACCCCAAAAGCACCGCCCAGCAAGAGGTCCGCGGCGTCTTCTCCACTCTCACCGAAATGTACAAGCGCATGCCCGCCATCGCCCGCGCCCCCTGGATCGCTGCCATCCGAGGGCAGCCCCTCACCGCACGAAATCGGCACATCCAGGCCAGCGCCAAGGCCCTGAAGGACCAGACCGACCTTAACCTCCTGGTCATGTCCGTTGCGGGCGGCCAGGCCCTACCGCCCGAAAACGTCGTCCCTTCCGACGCCACCGGCCAGATCCTGAACCTCACCGCTGACACACCAACGCCCCCGATCGGATACACTCTCACTGCCATCCAGGGAGCCGCAGTGGAGGACGGAGATCCCAGCCCGGTCCTGACCAAGACCACCTTCGTCGGCGAGGATGTAACCACCCCTTACACCATCGACATCGATGTGCTCGTCGGCGGAACCTTCCAGTACGCTTGCTGGTGCAAATGGACCCGAGACAGTGACAGCGTCATCTTCTACTCGACCGCCGTTCGCGGCACACAGATAATCGCCTAGAAAGCATGGCCAGAATCGATGCCCTGCCCTCCATCGACATCATTCGAGGCTTCAAGGGGATCCTTGACTTCTACTTGTGGAAGGGTCTCCCCTGCGTTCGATCCTGGCCCTACACGCCGCCATCCAAGCGCACCGCTGCCACCAAAGCCGCCGCCACCCTTTTCGGCGAAGTCAGCTCAAACTTTCGCCTGCTCGCACCCCTGGCCCTCCAAGCCTTCCAGGAGGAGGCCAAGGACCAGCCCAGGACAGCCCGAGACCTCTACATCTCGGGCGTCTACGGCCACCTGCACACCGAAACCCCGGCGCCACCGCCTCCACCGGAGGAACAAATGTACGATGCCTACGTCTGCCTGCGCGACGTCAAGCCCCAGGCCACCGCCGGGGGCACATTCACCGGCAGCGCCTGGCAAACTCGTGATCTCAACGAGGAACAGGCCGACCCAGAGAACATCTGCGCCCTGGCCGCCAACCAGTTCACCCTCCCGGCCGGCACCTACCGCGCCATGATCTCTTGCCCGGCCTACCGCATCGGCTGCCACCAGGCCCGCCTCTACATCCCCGGCGACGCCGCCTTGGTCCTCCAGGGCACCACCGAGCGCGCCTACTCGGACGACCGAGTCATGTCCCGCTCCTTCATCGTCGGCCGCTTCACTCTGGCCGCCGAGAAAACCCTGGAGGTCCAACACCGCTGCACCGCCACCTTCGCCAACACAGGCTTTGGCACCGCAGCCTCCTTTGCAGACGAAGTCTACACCGTCGCTGAATTCTGGCGAGAAACCACCTGAAACCAAAGGCCACCCTGTCATGGCCCGATGGACCATCTCGTCCCTCAAACACATACCCACCGCTACCACCCTCCGCGTGAGCGCCATCACCACCAAAGACGATCACCTCTGGATGTCCTGGTCCTACACCCGGCCAGGGCGCACCCCCATCTACCGCACCGTCCGGGGCAAGATGATCTTCTGCGGCTACAAGTACGTTTGGGACACTCCCAACGTCGAGGAACAAACCGCAGCCGGAGACACCATCGGCCACATCTTCTACCTGACCAACCTGATCAGCGAATCACGCATCTGGTACTACCTGCACGCTCCGAACCCGCCTTCAGAGTGGGAGACCCAGGGAGGCCTACAGTTCGTTGACCTCATCCACGCCGCCGCCCCCGGCACCTACCTTTACTTTGCATCCAAGCTCAAGGGCATGTTCATGACCACCACCTTCTCAGATATCGGGGAAGACCAACCCGTCTGGGTCCCAGACAACGTCGGCCTCCCCTGGCTGGACATCTCTCAGGCAGTACTCGATCCCT
>JAUXAH010000339.1 GCA_030614945.1 Phycisphaerae bacterium | reverse complement strand
GGTAACGGTGTTGTCCTCTGTTGTCTGGCCGTCAACGGTGATGCAGAATGGTGTGCCGGCTTCGTCCTGTCTGCGGTAGCGTCGGCCGATTGCGCCTTTTTCGTCGTAGAAGCAGTTGAAATATTTTTTCAAATCATTGTAAATATTCTGCGCTATTTCCGGCATACTTTCTCTCTTGACCAATGGGAAGACGCCGACCTTTATCGGTGCAAGGGCGTGGTGGAATCTTAAAAGATTTCTCGTTTCGCCGCGGACTTCTTCCTCGTCGTAGGCATCGACTAAAAAGGCAAGTGCGCTCCTGTCGATGCCGGCACTTGGCTCAATTACGTAAGGGATGTAGCGCTGTTTTCTCTCGTCATCGAAGTAAGAAAGCGGGCCTGACTGGTAATCTTCGGCTTCTCCGGACAACTCGATATTTGTCAGGTCCCGGTCGTTTTCAAACCATTTATTTAGCGTTCTGATTCCACGTTGATGCTGCCTGAGGTCAAAGTCTGTTCGGTTTGCGATGCCTTCAAGCTCCTGCCAGTCGCCGGAGCCGAACGGGACTCTGTATTCGATGTCCACGCAGGCCTTGGCATAGTGCGCAAGCTCATCCGGCTCGTGGTTGCGCAAGCGCAGGTTCTCTTTTTTTATGCCTAAGTCGGTGTACCAGTTGAATCTCGCTTCTTTCCAGTGCTCGTACCATTCTTCATCAGTGCCCGGCCGGCAGAAGAACTCAAGCTCGGCCTGCTCGAATTCGCGTGTTCGGAAGATAAAGGCCTTCGTGGTTACCTCGTTGCGGAAGCTCTTGCCGATTTGGGCGATGCCGAAGGGAATCTTGACCCTGGCGGTGTCGAGGACGTTTCTGAAATTGGTGAAGATACCCTGAGCGGTTTCCGGCCGAAGGTACAGTGTCATTGAGTCATCGACGTTGGCGCCCATTTGCGTCTCGAACATCAGCTCAAATGGCATCGGCTCGGTAAATCGTCCTACCGTGCCGCAGTTGGGGCATACCTTGCTGCTTAAATCCTGCGCCTTTGCCATAGCCGCATCGATTGCGATGTGTTCGGTGTGTTCCTCGGCTTGCCCCGCAACTTTTTCCTGAAGGTGGTCAACTCTGGTTCTGACATTGCACTTTTTGCATTCGGCTATCAAGTCTGCGAACTGGTCGGTATGGCCTGAGGCCTTCCAGACCAGCGGGTGCATCAGGATGCTGCAATCCAGGCCTACGATGTCGTCCCGCATCTGGACGGTGCTTTTCCACCAGCATTTTCTGACGTTATTCTTTAGCTCGACACCGAGCGGGCCGTAGTCGTAGCAGCTTGCCAGCCCGCCGTAGATTTCGCTCGACTGAAATATAAAGCCGCGCCGCTTGCACAGCGATACGATGTCCTCGAGTTTGGTAATTTTAGCCATAGTGCTATTCCTTAATTTTTTACCGCTGAGTCCGCAGAGCACGCAGAGGTAATATAGATTTAGAAAACACCATACTTTCTTATTCTCAGCGGTCTCGGCGTTCTCTGCGGTAAATAGATACTATTTAACCGGCTTATTATATAGGCGAAACGGCGGATTACAAGGATTGAAAGCAAAGCATTGACAAAGTCGGCTGTGGCGTTTAGAATTTCCGGTCAGGAGTAATATATGAACAAGAACTTCAAAATCAATAAAGACGAACTGTCAGATTTCTGCAAGCGTCATCATATTCACCGGTTAGCTATTTATGGCTCGGCACTGCGGGATGATTTTGAGCCGGACAGTGATGTGGACGTGTTGGTGGATTTTATGCCCGGCCATACCCCTGGCTTTTTCAAGTTGTTTGAAATGGAAGAAGAGCTATCCGGCTTATTCGGTGGGCGCAAGGTGGATATGCGGACGCCGGAGGACCTGAGCAGATATTTCCGTGACGAGGTTGTGTCTAAAGCGGAGGTGCAATATGTTCAAGGATGACAACGTTCGAATTCGGCATATTCTTGACGCTGCCCGCGAAGCAGTTGCTTTCACGAAGGGGCGTAGTCGTGCGGACCTTGATACCGACCGCAAGTTGAACCTCTCGCTGGTTCGACTGCTTGAAATCGTAGGGGAAGCAGGGCGTAGTCTTTCGCAGGAATTCCGTCAGGAGCATCCGGATTTGCCGTGGAAGAGTATGGTCGGAATGCGCGACCGGCTTATTCACGGCTATTTTGATGTCAACCTTGATGTGGTATGGGAGACAATTACTGAAGACCTGCCGGGCCTTGTTACCAAACTGGAAAAGATTGTGGTTGATTAAAGGCCAAATTTTGCCACAGAGTACACAGAGTACGCCGAGCAATTCAATAATCAGTTATCATTAATCAGTAATCAATTGAACCGTCGGGCCTTGGGACGAGATTTTATTTTTCGTCAATTTCGTTTTTAATCTGGTTCAATAAGTTTATGGCTTCAAGAGGGGTTAGGTTGTTTATATCAATCGAGATGAGTTTTTCGAGGACGGATTTGTATTTCTGGACTACTCTGGTGAATCTACGCCAAGCTGTTTGAGGGCTGTTCGCACCTGCTGTCGGACCTTCCGGGCAAGCTTGATAGCTTGCTTGGCCTCGGCTTCTGTAACCTTTTGTTCCTCTCCCGGATACCGCGTTGTGATAGAATAGAGGGTCAACTGTTCTGCATCTTGCAATTCTTCGGCCCAGGTTGCGTGTTCATTGCACAACTCGAGCAGGATCGATATGTTGTGGGTATAAGGGAAATCTACCACACAGTACACGAGATAAGCTTTGAGGTATTTTTCGGCGCATTGCTGGGCATGATATGCAATTAAACGGTACGGTGGTTCTTCTTCAGGC
>JAUXAH010000013.1 GCA_030614945.1 Phycisphaerae bacterium | reverse complement strand
CAATACCTGGTCAAAGCCCGACCCGCATAACAGAACAAAGATCGAATGGGGCAAGGCCTGGCAGGTTGGGCTTGCTGCGACGTTTCCCATATTTGACGGTTTTGCGCGCGAGGGCGAGATTATCGCGCAGAAAGCGCGGGTCAAACAGGCACAGATAGATTTAATTGATGCAGAAGAGACCGCTTTGTTCGAATTGACAAAGGCGTTGTTGAGTATCGAGGATGCCGAGGAATTTGTCGAATCTCAGCGGCTAAATCTCACCAGAGCAGAGGAAGGAAGCCGACTTGCCGATGTTGGTTATAGAGAAGGAATAAATACGCAGGTTGAGATAATCGATGCTCAGGCAGCCCTGACAAAGGCACGGGCGTTTTATTATCAGGCCGTTTATTCTCACATCGTTGCGAAATTAGATTTGCAAAAAGCGATGGGAACTCTGACGACGTTTGAAGCCGCTGTACCCGAAGGCGAAACTAAGAATCGCGAATCAGCAACTGCGAAAGAACAAACTTCCACAGGTTTTGTTAAGGCAAAACAGGAGCAGCAAAAATGAACATAAACAGAAGGGTTGTATATTGGATAACAGCTTTTGTACTGGTGTTTATTACCTTTTGGTTTGGGTATGTTCACAAATCCGCCAAGGAGATACCGCCTGAGAAGCCGGTTCCTGTTGAGGTTGAGGTCGTAAGCACCGGCTCGATAGAAGAGACGATAGAATTGACCGGCTGGATAAAAGCGAACAAAGTTGTAGATGTAAAATCCAAGGTGCAGGGAAGAATTGAATCATTGCAGGTTATTTTAGATGGTGGTGGTTCAGTTGACCTTGAAGAGGGTTTGGCAGTCAAAAAGGGACAACAGCTCGCAGTTATCGACCACGATGTTTATTTGGCGCAAGTAGCTGCAGCGAAAGCCGGTGTGAAGACCAGTGAGGTTGAACTTGCCGACGCCGAGCGCGAAAAGAAACGCATCGTTGCCTTATATGAGGGCGGCTCAGCTACAGAGCAGAGCAGGGACAAAGCCGTAACTGCCGCGGAATTGGCGAAGGCAAGGTTAACTCTGGCCGAATCTAATCTGGAACTTGCGCAAATAAATTTGCGGGAATCAACGATTATCTCCCCTATTGACGGGATAGTAACCGCAAAGCATATTGACGAGGGTAATCTGATCAGGGCAGGAGACCGCATTGCCACAGTGGCTGATATGAAGACGGTGAAAGTAATCGTTGCCGTTGCGGAAAAATACGGTGCGGATATTGCAGTCGGAACGCCTGCAAAAATCAAGGTTGATGCATTCGGGGAGAGGGTATTTACAACAAAAGTATATTCAATCTATCCGTCTCTTGATGCCGAAACCCACATGATGCAGGTCGAGATACGCCTGAAGAATGACGAGTTGCTGCTGAAACCCGGTACGTTTGCAAGGGTAACTTTAATTACAAAACGCAAAGATGATGTGGTGGTAATCCCTCGTGATGTCGTTCTTGGCGGCAGGATAGATGATAAGCCCTATGTATATGTAGTAGAAGATGAAATCAGCCGTAAGCGTTTTGTAAAGTTGGGCATAAACCAGGCAGATAAGTTTGAGATAGCCGAGGGTTTGGAAGCGGGTGAGAGACTTGTGGTTAATGGAATGAATTATCTCGCCGACGGGATGAGCGTCGAGGTTGTGCGAATAGAGGACATAAAATGAAGCTTGCTCAATTATCCGTAAACAGGCCGGTAACCACCTTGATGATATTTGTCGCGATGGTGGTTTTGGGCCTGGTCTCGATGTCAATGCTGGGATTGGACTTGATGCCGGAGCTGGAAATACCCGCTGTTTCAGTTATAACAGCGTATCAGGGGGCGGGGCCCGAAGAAGTGGAGACGCTGATAACCGAGCCGATGGAGGATACTCTGAGCACTATTTCCGGAGTTGACGAGGTGATTTCGGTCTCCAAAGAGGGAGTATCAGCGGTAACGTTGAGGTTTGAGTGGGGCGAGAAAATAGATGAAAGTATCAACGATGTGCGCGAAAAGATTGACCTTATCAGGGAACGACTGCCGGAGGAAGCGGAAAATCCGGTTATTTTCAAGTTTGACCTTTCAATGATACCAATTGCAATTATTGCAATTACCGCTGAGGACAGCTATGCAGACCTGCAAGATATTGTTGATGACGAGATAGTTGACCCCATCAAGCGCGTCAAAGGGGTTGCTTCAGCTACGGCGGCCGGCGGTTTGCAGCGGCAGATTCGGATTGATATTGACCGTGACAGACTGTCAGCTTTGAATTTATCAGTTGCGCAGGTGAACTTAGCTCTTGCCGCTCAAAACATCAGCACTCCCGGCGGTAACATAAAGACGGGTTACAAGGACTATCTGCTGCGCACGCCCGAGGAGTTTTCGAGTCCGGAAGAGGTTGCTGAAGTTGTGATTGCTAACCGTAACGGTATAGCGATAAAGCTAAAAGACGTTGCCGACGTAAGGGATTTCTTCAAAGAGCGAACGTATGAGGTCCGCATGAACGGCCGAAAGGCAATGGCCGTATTTATTCAAAAGCAGAGTGGCGAAAATACGGTAGAAGTTGCGCTGGCAGTCAGGGAAAAACTTGAGGAGATAAAGAAGAATTTGCCGCCCGATGTTGAGCCCAGGATTGTGATGGATAATTCCGAGTTTATTCTTGCCTCGGTGGGCAATTTGCGCAATACGGTTTTATGGGCCGTGTTTTTTGTTTTTATGGTGCTTCTTTTTTTCCTGCGAGACCTCCGGGCAGCCATTATAGTTGCTGTTGCAATTCCCACGTCACTGATAATTACGTTTTTGCTGATGTGGTTAGCCGGTTACACGATTAATACCGATTCATTGGCCAGCTTAGCTGTCGCTGTCGGTCTTGTAGTTGATAATGCTATCGTTGTTGTTGACAACATCAATCGTCATCGTCATAAGGGAGAGCGGCCAAAAGAAGGCGCCGTTTTCGGAGCGAATGAAGTAGGGCCGGCCGTTGTCGCCTCGACCCTGACGACAGTTTCCATCTTCCTGCCTATTATATTTGTTGGCGGAATCGCGGCGATTATATTCGGACAGTTTGCGGCTATTGTTACGATGGCGCTGGTGGCTTCGCTGTTTACCGCTCTTATGCTCGTCCCGATGCTCTCTTCGAAGCTGCTAAAAGTTCGTAATCCGAACTCATCAAGGTCGATATTAGACTTCTTTTACTGTTGGGGCGAAATTTTTTTGACCAGAATGGAGCAATTGTACGTTCAGTTCCTGAACTGGTCGCTGACAAATCGCAAAACGGTCTTTCTTTCCTGTGTTGTTTTATTTGCCTGGAGCATTGGGATTGTCGGGTTTATCGGCACCGAATTTTTCCCCGAACAGGACCAGAATCGAGTATCGGCAGAGTATGAGCTGCCCATCGGTACTCGTTATGAGCGTACCGGTGTCGTAGCGCAGCAGCTACAAATAATAACAGAAAATAATGTTCCTGAAAGGCGGAACAGTTTTCTACGCTGGGGTGTTTATGGTGGGGGCTCCCACTATGCTGCGGAGGAAGAAAGCTATAAGGGCATTCTGTTTATCAGCTTGAAGCCAAAGAGAGAGCGCGACGTTTCGCCAGAGACCATAATAAAGAGACTTCGCAAAATCACGGATAAGATACCGGGAGCAACTATCCGCTTCAGTGCCGAGGACCCACTTGAGGCAATGATGTTCGGCGGCGCCGGGAAACTGGCTGTTGAACTTTACGGCCATAATATGGACGAAGCGAGGGTGTACGCCGAGGTCGTTAAGTCAGCAATGGATACTGTTGAAGGGGTGGACGATGTGCAAATCAGCCGAAAAGAAGAAAAGCCGGAACTCAGGGTTATTATTGACCGTGAGAAGGCATCAAATCTGGGACTTGACGTCAAGACCATCGGCAAGACGATTGAGACATTCTTCGCAGGCAGTACTGCGACGAGATATCGGGAACGTGGAAATGAATATGATGTGGAAGTTCGCCTGCAAGCTAAGGACCGCGATAGGATTGAAGATTTGCGAGATGTGTCTATCAGTATGCCCAATGGTGGCCAGGTCAGCCTGGTAAATATTGCTAAAATCGAGGAAGGGCTGGGCCCGACAAAGATAGAACGAAAAGACCAGGCCCGCTATATTACCGTTACCGGTCAAGTCAGCGGCAGGGACCTTGGTTCGGTGGCAAACGACGTAAACAAAGCGCTGGAAAAGATTCCTGCGCCGCCGGGTTTCAGTTATAAATTTGCCGGAGCTGAAAAAGAAAAGAAGGAAGCATTCCGGCTGTTGATGATAGCTGTGGGATTGGGAATGGTATTGGTATATATGGTGATGGCTTCGCAATTTGAGTCGTACCGTGACCCGTTTATTATATTTCTTTCGATACCTTTTGGTATTGTCGGCGTAATTATCGCTTTGGCCTTGACCGGTCAGGCAATGAGTGTCGTCAGTTTTCTTGCGCTGATTATGCTTGTCGGCATCGTAGTGAATGACGGAATTGTTCTTATCAGTTATGTTAACATACTACGGCGGCGAGGGCTTAATGTGTATTCGGCAATCATCGAAGGGGGACGCAGCAGATTACGCCCTGTAATATGTACGAGCTGCACCACAATGCTGGCGATGTCGCCCCTTGCCTTCTCACGAGGCGAAGGGGCCGAAATTTGGGTGCCGTTTGCCGTAACGGTAATTGGCGGCCTGTTTGTTGGCACCATCATTACGCTGGTTCTAATGCCGACTCTTTACAGTGTATTCGAAGGTTTTAAGGCTTCTGCCGTAAGAGAATAATTATGAAAGCCGTTTTGATTGTGCACAATGCAGCGATAGATGAGGAAGTAAATGAAGCTCTGGCCTCTGTTGGCACTAATTGCTATACCAAATTCACAAATACTTTAGGCAGGGGCGAGATAAGTGAGCCGCATTTGAATACCGATGTTTGGCCGGGGATAAATTACGGCACCTTTGTTGTTACTGACCAGCCCAGGGCAAAAAAAATAATGCAGAAAGTTCGCCGGATGCGGGAAAAACTGGGCTCCGAAGGTATAAAGGCGTTTATGTGGGAGATTGGTGATATTACCTGAGGCCGACTTGAATGTCTGATTTTTTGCTCTGTAAGTCGTGTTGGGGCTGAAAGTTAACAAACAAATAGTAAAAATTTTTTTATTTTTTGAAAATTTTTCTGGCCAAACCACCGCTGAAAGTAGATAATAATTTTAGTTTGTGTTTATGCAGTGAAAGGGGTGGGAATATGGAAACCGCTGCAAATTATAAACCGAATGTCGAGGTTGCTTCCGACCCCGAGAGTCTTGCGCGTAGAAGCGTTGAGTTTTTTGTCGCTCATGCAGAAAAGGCGATAAAGGCGAAAAACGCTTTTCACGTCGCAATATCCGGGGGACACACGCCTAAGCGTTTTTTTGAACTGTTAGGCGAAGTGCCGAGCGCAAAAGCTCTGCCCTGGAACAAGATACACTTATTCTGGGTTGACGAGCGGTACGTTCCGCCCGATTCACAGTGGAGCAATTACAAGCTGGCTGCCGATACTTTCTTACCTAAAGTCGGCACTCCTGAGCAGAACATTCATCGGATTCCGACGGAGTACACCGATTTTAAGGTTGCGGCTCAGCGTTACGAAGAGACCATTCGAGAGGTTTTCGGCTTAGAAAAAAATCAGCTTCCTGAATTTGATTTAATTGTGCTCGGTATGGGGGTTGAGGGACATACCGGCTCGCTGTTTCCCAATTGCTATGCGGCCTTTGATACGGAAAATCTGGCGTGTGTTGTTTATGTCCTGGATGAGAAGCTAAACCGCATAACATTAACGCATCCCGTTTTATGTGCCGCATCTCATCTGGCTGTGTTGGTTTCCGGGCAGGAAAAGGCCGGGATTTTGAAAGAGGTTTTGACCAGCGAGCCGGATGAAGTCCGCTATCCCATTCACGTCCTCTGGCCCATTCTTGACAAGGTCACCTGGCTCGTTGACAGCGACGCCGCAAAAGCCCTCTAACTGTGCCAGTTCAACCTGGAGGAGGCAGGCGTGCAAAATGGTTTATACTACCTTTTTTCCTTTGAACCGGGGCGAAAAGATGTTACAATGTTTTTGTATACCTCTTTTGGAGGTTTTTAGAATGAGAAAGGTAAACTTAGGTTTAATCTGTCTGCTTCTGGCAATTCCTTGCTATGCGAGGACAATTACCGTTGATTGCAACGGGCCTGCGGATTTCAATAATATTCAGGCGGCGATAGACGCAGCGGTTAATGGGGATACCGTTGTTATAGCAGAAGGCAGATATACCGGAGACGGCAATCGCGACATCGACTTTAAGGGCAAGGCGATAACCGTTCGAAGCACAGACCCGAACGATTGGGACGTGGTACAGACCACGGTGATAGACTGCAACGGCAGCGCATCCGACCGGCACCGCGGGTTCTATTTCCACAACAACGAGACGTCTTCCTCCGTCTTGACTGGGTTAACAATCACCAACGGACATGCGCCAATTGAGGCATACGGCAGGGGCGCGTGGCGCTCGGTAGGCGCCGGTATATATTGCAGCTCCAGTAGCCCATTTATCACACTGTGCAACTTGATACGCAATTGTGCTACCAACGCGTATGACGAGGGTTTCTTCAGCGCCGGTGGTGCGATGTGGTGCAACGCGGGTGGGAATCCGATAGTCAAAAACTGCAACATCACGAGCAATTCGTCAGAGGACTACGGCGGCGCCACAGCAGTCGGCGGCTCTGCCACATTGACCATCAGCAGCTGCACAATCACCGACAACTCAGCTGGGGGCTCGGGCGGGGGAATTTACTCTTTTTCCCATCCGCAAGGCACAACGACCATGACCAACTGCATCCTTTGGGGCAACAGAGCGCCCACAGGGCCCGAGATTTCAGGCAGTGCTACAGTCTCTTACAGTGATGTCAAAGGCGGCTTTTCGGGGGATGGCAATATTAATGCTGACCCGTGCTTTGCGGACCCGTGCAACGGCGATTATCATTTACAATCCGCCGCCGGCAGATGGGACCCAAATAGCGAAACCTGGGTAATAGATGCCAACACGAGCATCTGTATTGATGCGGGCAATCCGGGCTGTCCCTTGGGTGATGAACCAAATGACGCAAATAATATTCGTATCAATATGGGGGCCTACGGCGGCACAGCCGAGGCGAGTAAGTCACCAGCCAATTGGCGAAACATCGCCGATTTAACTAATGATTGGACAGTAGAGTTTAACGACCTGAAAGTGTTTGTTGACTATTGGCTTGGCAATGGCGAGTGCATACCGAGCGACCTTAACCGAAGCCAGTTTGTCGATTTCGTGGATTTTGGCCTTATGGCTTTGCATTGGCTGGAGGACAATAACCCCTAACAGCGTGGCGAGCTGGATAGAAAATGGGAAAGTCAAGAGTAAAAAGCAATACGATATACGCGATACGAGATACGAGATAAGTTTATTCTGGGATGATTAATTTTGTGCCCGGCCTGAGTTTGTTTGCATCTCTTATAACATTTCTGTTGGCATCAAGAATCTTTTGCCATTTGTTTTCGGAGCCGTAGTATTCCCGGGAAATGCCGGAGAGGGTTTCACCCTCACGGATGGTATGAATTATTTTCTCGACTTGTTTGCGGGCTGTGAAGTCCGGCACGTTACTTTGTTCGGTTTCAACCTTAGCAATCAGGGGCAGAACCGGCTGCTCGATAGATTCCTGCCGGGACCCGGCATTGTAAGAGTTCAGCATTCGTGCTTTTGTACTCATACTGGGGCGGGTAGAGAGCCAGAGCATAGCGACGATTGTCAGTACCAGGCCCAGAACCATTCCTATTTTCAAATCTGTTTGCATTTTTGGCGCTCATTGGTAAATCGTATAGCATATTGCGTATAGTATATCGTCTATCCGCCGTTATCTATTCACTTTTTTCATTTTCGATTTTGGTGGGCCCCCAAACGTTCTTTCTTTTTTAGCGCTTGCGGCCCCGGCGCCGAGCAGCAATACCGGTGCGGCTATCGCAATGGAGGAATAGGTGCCTATGATAATGCCGAGGCCGATTGCGAAGGTGAAGCCTCTCAGCCCCGGCCCGCCGAAGATGTACATTATCAGCACGACTATAAAGGTTGTGAAGGATGTTAGAAGGGTTCTGGAAAGGGTCTGGTTAATGCTGTTGTTAATTATTTGCGGATTCAGGCGGTCCTTGCGGCGATTTTCCCGAATACGGTCGAAAACGACAATGGTGTCGTTAAGCGAGTATCCGATGATTGTCAGAAGAGCCGCTATTATTGCCAGGTTGATTTTGAAATCTCCAATCAGCAGTCTTTCACCAATCGGCGTTGCTGCGATATAGGTGCAGGCGGTAATGGCGCCGAGTGTGATGCATACATCGTGCACCAGCGCTACGATTGCGGCAATTCCATAGCGGACATTTCCGAATCGAATCCAGATATAAGTTACAATTGCAAACAATGACAGGATAATAGCAATCAGCGCCCGCGTCTTTGCCTCTGCGCCGACCGAGGGGTCAAACTGCCTCACTCGCGGCAGTGACCCTTCCAGCTGGGCTGCAGCAAGGACCTTGGTCGTTTCGTTTTCAACAAACCGCGTCCATTCGTCCTCGCTTAGCTCGCGAAATCCCGCTTCCGGCTCAGCACTGATATAGGCAAAGGGATTTACCGGCTGGTTCGGCTCCATTTCGTTCAGGTCTGGGCCGAGGATTTTATAGGAATACCAGTTAAGGATTTGCATATCGGGCTTGAATCGCAAATCCGCCAATCTGGCGTTGATTTCTTCGGGGGTGGCGGCCCTTTCGATTTTACAGATGATTTTAATACCGCCCAGAAAATCAGCAAGCTCGGGGTAGGAGTCTATAAGCTCTTCACTTATTTTTTCCTGCAAGGTGATTTCCGGTTGAAGGTTTTGCTGGATTTCCAGCTCGTCTGCGAAAGCAGTTCGTATTGCTTTAGTGACAACCTCATCAACTTGTGGTTCTGAGATGCTGGCATCTGCAAAAGCCGTTGTCAGCACATTTTTTACCAGAGATTTGTTCACCTGGCTTGTTGTTATGACAAATGCCGCAGGACTTTTGGTGTCTTCTGTCGCGCGCAAATTGCTTAATTCGCCGCCAAATTTACCCTGGGCTTTTTGAATTGCTGAAATTACAGTTTCAGCGGCATGCCCCCCGGGTTCCGAAAAAGTAACGGTAACGGTGGTTTTGTTTGTCTCTGTGGTGTTGATTTCATATTGCTTGCCGGAGTTTCCGATGCTGTAGACGTTCGCAGCTGCAAGGGCGGGGTTGGGATTGTTCGGGTCGTTTGCGATTTCACGGATTTTATCTTCCACGTACTGCCTGGTTCGGGGTTCTTTCAGATTGAGCTGGACGCTTGTTCCGCCGGTAAATTCGATATCGTATTTATCGTCTCTTGTGAAGAAAACAAACAGCCCTGCTGCAATGAGCAGAGTTGATATGCAGAGGAAAATCGGTCTGGAGGCCATCCAGTTTATGTTTGGTTTGCGTATCAGCCGCAGCATTAATAAATGGTCTTTGATAATGCGCCGCTCCAGGAGAAAATCGAAAAGCACGCGGGTTACAAACAGTGCGGTGAACATACTCGAAGTGATACCGAGCATAAGCACAATGGCAAAGCCCTTTACTTCTTCCGACGCACGCCAGAGAAGTATCGCAGCGGTGATGAATGTGGTCAGGTTGGCATCCAAAATAGTTCTGAATGCCCTCTGGTAGCCGTTTTTTATGGCGATTCTCAGGGATGAGCCTTTCTGCTGCTCTTCCCGGATTCTCTCGAAAATAAGAACGTTGGCGTCAACACTCATACCGATAGTTAATATGATGCCGGCGATGCCCGGCAGTGTGAAAGTTGCTCGGACACCTGCCATTATTGCCAGCACAAACAGAATGTTCATAAGCAGTGCGACGTCGGCGATTGAGCCGGCGCGCATATAGTAAACCAGCATACACAGCACTACCAGACATAAGCCGATTAAACCGGCTTTGATACCTTTGTCCCGATTGTCGGCGCCGATGGATGGGCCGATTGTTTTTATCGAGATGGGCTGCTCTATCAGCCGTGCGGGCAAAGAGCCGGCGTTTAGTTTGTTGACCATATCTTCAACTTTTGTTTGTGTGAAGCTGCCCGTTATTATGCCGTCCCTGCGTATCCTCGCTTGAATGGTCGGTGCCGATATGGCGATTCCGTCAAGCAGAACACAAAGCGGTCGGTCAAGATTTTTATCGGTAACCCTGAAGAATACTTTTCCGCCTCTTTCATCCAGTGTGAACCCAATAGCTCTTCGGCCCATCCTGTCACTTGTCGGATGGGCTTTTAATGTCCAATCCTCTTCGCCGGCGCTGTGCAGTATAGTTTCATCTCGTTTGTTGCTTGCCAGTACGTAATATTTGTTCCCAAATGCGGCAATGACCGAAGGATTCTCTTGTCCATCTAATACCGTAACGAAAACACGTCCTTGTTCGTCCCGTCCCATCCATTCATTAATATTTTCTACTTCACACCATACATGTTTATTGTCTGAGGCGTATTTCGGCCCTTTTTCTCTAAGGGATTCAACGTAGCCGGCCATCTCGTCCGAGTCCACTTCAGGGTATCCAAGTGTCGGCAGTATTCTAAATTCCAGTATGCCGGCGCCTTTTAGCATTCGCTGAAGGTCTCTCGGGTCGTCCAGCCTGCCTCTGAATGGGTGATACTCGTCGTGGGCAGCGACTACGTTGTCAATTTTATCTGTCCGGTCTGCGAACTCGGTTTTGAGTCTTTCGATTTCCCGGCGCCTATCGGGTGACTTGAGCGGTTTTTCGAGACAGAAGTTTAGCTGGTCTTCAGTGAGGTTTAATTTAGCGAGGTCTTTTTTTGCATTTTGGTATTGCTCATTCTTGCCTGTTTCCGGCTCGGTTAGCTGCTCAACAACTTCGGCCCACTCGGCGTAGTTGTTTACATAATTTGTCAGCAGGTCGAGATTATCCTCCGAGCCCAGGTAGTCCTTCAGGGCTTTTGTCAGTTGTTGCTCATCCAGCTTAATCCAATCACCAAGGCGAAGTTTTATATCGTCGAGCTTAAGCCCCGTTAATGGTATTATACTTTCCGGGGTTTTGAGTTTTGAATAGAGCTTATCTCTTTTATTTTGCAGGTCTCTGCGTTCGTCATAAGCCGTGGCAAGGTTCTTGAGAATTGTTTCTCTGTCAGATGAGCCCTGCGCGAAATCGTTGAAATCTTCAGTTCGCTCTTCTACCGATTTCTGGAGGGAGCGCATGATTATTGCCGGGTTGATATTTTCAGCCAAGAGTTCGCTCTTGGCTTTTTCAAAATCCTGTCGTTTTTGCCGTGCTTCTGCGCTTGCCAGCGGCATTTTTATTTCGAAACGCGTGTTGCCCCGGGGCTGCCATATAAGGTTCTGGATGTTGGCGGGGTCTATTCGCCTTCGCAGAACCGTTATCATTCTCTGGGCCAAATCTCTCTTTTCGTGCTCTTTAAGCCCCTGGGTGTCAATTTCGTAGATAAGACTTGTTCCGCCTGCCAGGTCGATACCGGGCTTTAAGGTTTTGCCTGGCGGATATAAAGTCCAGGCCGCGACGACCACCAGGACAATAATTAAAATGGCTTTCGGCGCCACATTCTTGCCCATAACTTTCCTCGCATCTCGATACTCGCATCTCGATACTCGATTCTCGATTCTCGATACTCGATTCTCGTTTTGGTCTTACGAGCATCCAGCATCGAGCATCTAACTACTTATCTTTCGACAAATTCTTCCCGATTGCTGAAGAGGCAACCTTTATTTTTGTGTTAGTCGACTCGTCAACTTTTAGCGTAATCTCGTCTCCCTTAATTTCGACGACGGTCCCGATAATTCCGCCGATTGTTCTGACTCTATCATTTTTACCCAGTGTTTGCACCATTTGTTTATGTTCCTGCTGTTTTTTCCGAGGCCCTCTAAAAAGCAGAAAGTACATCAGTACGAACATCAAAACAACCCAGATCCACATAGAACCTCCGAAGAGGCTTGGTTTCCAAGTTTCACGCAGAGCATTGGGGTCGGATGGGATCTTCTGCGTTGCTTCGCCTTCCTCATTGACCGGTGTTGTTTCAACACGTCCTTCGTTAGTTTCGGCTTGCGCTAACATCCATATATCGTTCATTTCTATTTTCCTTTCATAATTGATTACTGATTATTGGCAAGATGTTAAATTATCATTTACCAATAATCAATAATCATTTTTTAATTGCTCGGCTGCCCAGTCGGTAAATTCGTCTTTTTTCAGGGCCTGCCTTATTTTGGCCATTAGTCTCTGGTAAAACCTCAGGTTATGCAGGGACACTAAGATTGGGCCGAGCATTTCTCCGACATTAAAGAAATGTCTGATGGCGCCCCGGCTAAAATTAGTGCAGCAGTAACAGTCGCAGCCGGCCTCGATTGGTCTGCTGTCTCCTATATGAGCGTTGTTCCTCAGTCGGACGTATCCGTCTTCGGGAAAAGCGCAGGAGTTTCGTCCGTGTCGGGTTGGCAGGACGCAATCGAACATATCGACGCCGGCCTTGACAGCGGCAATGATATCGGCTGGTGTGCCGACGCCCATCAGATAACGAGGCCTGTCCTGCGGCAAAAACTTCGCTGTGTGAGCGACTGTTCTTATCATATTGTCGTGTCCTTCACCTACACTTAATCCGCCGATAGCATAACCGTCGAAATCCAATTTGACAAGTTCTGAGGCACAGTACGTTCGCAGGCCGGGGTTTATTCCGCCCTGGACGACGGCGAACAGCATCTGGCCATCGTTGGAATGAGCCTGTTTGGCACGCTTCGCCCAGCGGATAGTTCTTTCTACGGCTTCTTTTAGCTGCGCGTCATCACAGGGAAAGGGTGTACATTGGTCAAAGCACATTATTATGTCGGCGCCAAGCCGATTTTGCATCCTGGTGGCAATCTTGGCATTCAGGTATATTTTTGCCCCGTCTACGTGGCTGGCAAATTCAACGCCGTCATCATCGATTTTGGTAAGCGGGCTTAGAGAAAAGATTTGATATCCGCCGCTGTCGGTCAGTATCGGTTTGTTCCAGCCCATAAGTTTGTGCAGTCCGCCAAGTTTTTCGACCACATCGACTCCTGGCCGAAGCAGCAAATGGTAGGTATTGGCCAGAATAAGTACGGAACCGGTTTCTTTGAGCTGCCGTGGTGTTATTCCCTTTACCGCGCCGGCGGTTCCGATTGGCATGAACGCAGGCGTTTCGACCTCGCCGTGCGCTGTGGTTAAAACGGCTCCCCGGGCTGCAGAACCGCCGTCCTGATAAAGAATTTCGAACTTACTCATTTCAAATTAAAATCAAATATCAAAAATCAAATCTCAAAACTACAAATCAAAATTCAAAGGTTCTGAAACATTTTGCATTTTTATATGTCATCCTTCGGCTGTGCTCAGGACAAGTTTTGATTTTTGCATTTTTCGTTTTACGTTTTCAATAGACTCTTACAATCTTAGAGCCATCGTAGTAATGTGAAAGTATCTGGTCAGCGGTGTTGCCTTCTCTCGCCATTGCCTGGGCGCCGCATTGGCACATTCCTACGCCGTGCCCGTAACCTCTGCCTGCTAAAAATGCCCATTTATCGCCATCGTTGATGATTTGGCAAATCGTGCTTTTAATTTTATTGCCGGCTGGGTCGATGGTAAGACGGAAGTCCTCCGCTCGCAGGAAATCACTTTTGCCGCTTGAGCCGACGAGCTTGACCAGCGTCAATCGCGAAAATTTTCCATACTTACTTTGCCTGGCCGGAACTATGTTCGTGATTTCGCCAAGCTGCTTCAGCTTCGGATACCTCCGTAATAGTCTGGCTGTAACATAGGCCTTATCGAACTCAGCCGTAGGCCAGTAGAAAAAGCGATGCTTGGCTACATCTTTGCAATAGGGACAGGGACGGGCAACGAGCGCTTCAAAAGAGTCGCCGAATACGTGCTTGCTGTTTTCGGTGTGCCCCCCGCAGATTGAGCTGTAGTAAGCGGGGAAGATATCTTCAGTGCCGTCAGAATGCTTACAGACTAAAACCCGCCCGTATGTCCTGCTGACGGCGTTCCAAATCCGGGCCGATTCGGCTCTGACGCCGAGGTAAACCTGATGTGCCTGTGTTTTCCTGACGTCCCAGGCGCGATTGCCGCCAAAACGCTTTTTGATATACAGGCAATAGGTTCTTGCGGCGATTGCCTGCGCCTTTAGTGCCGCCGGTTCCCAGTAATCGGGCATCTCGGCGCCTACTACGCCGGCTAAATACGGCTCAAGCGGCACAAGGTTTATCGCGTCAAAAGAGCTGCCGTCAGGATTGATTAAGAGCTTTAATTTGCCGCGATAATCATCGCCGTTCAGCTTAAAGATGTACGGGGTACCGGGCAAGATAATCGCCTCGCTGTCCGTTAGGGGTTGCCCGGCGACCGTAATTGTACCGGCGGACATCTCTATCTTCAGCGGAACATTGAGCCGGTCAGAATACTTTCGTACCCCTGGTGCGCGCGGGTCATAGCTAATAACACTAAAAGGTGAAGCAATCTTTATGGTGCACTCTGTGACATCATCGAGCAGCAGGACCCTTACCCAGAACTGCGGTTCGATGTCCATCTGCGGGGTGGGCCTGGCGAGCTGCCTTGCCTTGCAGCCGGCGAGAATTATCAGCAAAAGTAGAGGGGCTATCCGAATCAATTGATTATTGATTATCTTCGATTGATTATTTTTAATGTTTTTTTCAATGACCATTTATCAATAATCAATCGGTTAATCCAGCGCTCGCAGCGATAATCCAAGGTTGCCGATGGCCTTTCTGATCTCATTTAAGCTTGTTACGCCGAAGTTTTTTACCCCGAGCAGCTCGGCATCTGTTTTGCGCGTCAAATCCCCGAGGGTGTGAATATCAAGTTTTTGCAGGCACTTTCGAGCACGCACCGACAATTGGAGGTCATCTATAGGTTTGCTTAAGAGTCTTTCATCTTCATCCTCATCTTGTACATCGATGAGCTCAGAGCCTTCTGCTGAAGAGAGCTGCCTTTCCTCCAGGGCCATACCAAGGCGCAATGCTTTTGTTTCGAGAATGCTCTTGATTTCTCTAAGAGAGGTTTCACCAAAGTTTTTATAAGACAGCAGTTCCACCTCGGAGATATTCAAAAGGTCGCCGAGTGTTTCGATTTTCATTTTTTTCAGGCAGTTTCTGCTGCGCACCGACAGCTCAAAGTCAGAGATCGGCGTTTCAAGGATTTGGCTCTTGCGGGTTTTTTTCTTTTCTTTTTCCTCGTCATAGAACATTGTTTCTGAGCTTTCGATGTCTTTTTTGAACAGGATTGCTCTTTGATGATTCGGATGAGATTCCAGGACCATATCAACACATTGAAGAGCCTCGTTGAACCAGCCCATATCTTCATAGAGCACAGTTAAATTCAGCAGGGCGCTTACATAAACGGGACTGGTTGAAGCGATTTGTTTGTAATAGTCGATAGCTGCATCTTCATCGCCGGATAAATCGCAGCGATAAGCCAGGTGGAAAAGGGCTCTTTGATGATTCGGGAATAATTCCAGAGCTGTTTTGTAATTGTCCATTGCTTCTTCGTAAAGCCCCTGCGCTTCCTGAAGACGGCCAAGCTGGTAGTGATACTCGGCACTTACATTTTCAAAATTTGCGCAGGTTTTCAGCTCCTTAGCCGCGGCGTCAAAGTTTGATGCATGCCGATATGTGGCGACTTTTTCCAGGGTTGTGCTTAAT
>JAUXAH010000337.1 GCA_030614945.1 Phycisphaerae bacterium | reverse complement strand
CTGTAACCCACACAGTAAGTACCTGGAGTTTTGACGACGCTGACTAATTTCAGGAAGAATCACAACAACGAAGCAGGACGGATGAAGAGGATCCGTCCTGCTTTTTTTGTGTTCTTCCGAGGATAATTGAAGGTGTCCGCCAGCACCTTAGGTGGAACCTTTTTTAGGTCTTTGGCGTATTTTGGAGCCTCGGCCACTTTGGCAATTATTTATTCTTCTTTTCTTTTTTTAATTTTCGTTTTTCCTTTGGATTAAGCAGGGCCTTTTTCTGTTGTTCTCTTTTGCCTTTATCTTTTTTTCCCTTATCGCCCATATCTGTTTCTCCTTGCTTGAAAATGACTTGCGCCGGACTGTGGCGGCGAATGGCCCAGAGCGAAGCGGCGCGGCCATTCATCTATCCTGTTTCCATTTTTCGGCGAAACCGTTAAGAATAACGATGTCAATATAGCAGAACGAGTACCTATGTCAAACGCGAATTATCGGATTTCGGCGAACATTTTTCCTCGCCGGTAGAAAGAGCCTGTCTTTTTTAATGGCATGCAGTGTAGTGGTGCGAAATATCGCACCCTACATGGCTGTGTAGATTTTCTTGATAACCAGGTACTTAGAGAGTATAGTATCGGTAATTTGAAAAAACGGCACTTTTTGCAAGATGAAGATTAATTGGTGATTGCAAAAAGTGGATTCCTGCTCCGTCTAAAGCCGGATTCCGTCAAACAAATGCCGGATCTTCGACTTCGCTTTCGCGGGAATGACAAAGAAGTCTGCGAAACTTGTGGTCTTAAAACAGGGAAAGGATAATAAAAGTGTATAAGATTGCTGTGATACCCGGCGATGGTACCGGGCCGGAAGTAACGGCCGAAGCGGTGAAGGTACTAAAAGCCGCTGCGGGCAAATTCAATTTCAAAGTCGATTTGACCGAGTTTGATTTTGGCGGCGAAAGATACAAAAAAACCGGCGAGACACTGCCGGATAGCGCCGTCGAAGAGCTGCGCAAATTCGACACAATCCTATTAGGCGCAATCGGCCATCCCGACGTCGCGCCCGGAATTCTCGAAAAGGGAATACTCTTAAAGGCCCGCTTTGAGCTGGACCAGTATATAAACCTGCGTCCGGTCAAGCTCTATCCTGGAGTAGAAACTCCGTTAAAGGATAAAGGGCCGGACGATATAGACTTCGTCGTCGTTCGCGAAAACACCGGCGACCTCTACACCGGCACGGGCGGCTTCACAATGAAAGGGACGCCCAACGAGATAGCTGTTCAATCCGCCGTCTATAACCGCTTTCAGGTTGACCGCTGCCTAAGATACGCATTCGAATACGCCCGCAAGTACGGTAAGAAGGCACGCGGCAAAGGCGATAAGAACACTCTCGCCCTGTGCGGCAAGACCAACGTGCTGACCTATATCTACGACTTGTGGGAACGCGCCTTCCACGAAATGGGCGACGCCGAATATCCCGATATCGCAAGAGAATACTACCACGTTGACGCCACCTGTATGTGGATGGTCAAGAACCCCGAATGGTTCGATGTCATCGTAACCGGCAATATGTTCGGCGACATCATCACCGACCTCGGCGCAATAACACAGGGCGGTATGGGCATCGCCGCCGGCGGAAATATCAATCCCGAAGGCGTCAGTATGTTCGAGCCAATAGGCGGAAGCGCACCGAAATATACCGGCAAAGGCGTTATCAACCCCCTCGCGGCAATTTGTGCAGCGCAAATGATGCTTGAGACGCTGGGCGAAGAAAAAGCGGCAGGTGTGGTGGAGAAAGCTGTAATGTTTGTAACCGCCAACAAGATAAAATCGCTCCAGGCCGGAAAAATGGGCCACTCCACCAGCGAGGTCGGGGACCTCGTCGCAGAGAGACTCTGCGACTAAAGTAAAAAGGGAAAAGGCAAAAGGAAAAAGTAGTATGGCAAGAGCTATAGATATTGATAAGCGCACCTTCGAGTTTGCCGTTAATATCTGTAAATTAGCAGACAAGATTAGCAACACCACGCCATCCAGGAAAACCTTATCGTCCCAAATCGTACGCTCAGGAACCTCAATTGGAGCCAATATTGAAGAAGCGCAAGCAGCAGAAAGTAAGGCAGACTTCATACACAAATACAGCATTGCTCTCAAAGAAGCTCGTGAGACAAGGTACTGGTTGCGATTGTTGGTCGCTTCAAATACAGTCCGTAAGGAAGATTTGACTGGATTGACTAAGGAGATAGATGAAGTCTGCAGAATCATAGCTCAAATTATCATCAACGCCCGAAAATAATAAGAAAGGTATTTGCTTTTCGTTTTTTACTTTTACCTTTTTACTTTTAACTTTGAACGATGCCTGCTAATTTAACGCCGGAATATTTTAAGGCTGAGAGGTGGTTTCGCGAGGCAACGACCACTGAGGAGAAACTACTGGCGCTCGAGCAGATGCTTCGGGTGATGCCGAAGCACAAAGGCACCGACCATTTGCACGCGGATTTGCGAAAGAAACTGAGCAAACTAAAAGAAGCCCCCGCAAAAAAGGCAAAGGCCAAACACGCCGACATCTTTCACGTGCCGCGAAGCGGTTCAGGCCAGATTGTTCTTTTAGGTACGCCGAACTGCGGCAAAAGCTCCATTGTTGCCGCCCTGACCAACGCAAAGGTCAACGTCGCCGATTTTTCCTTCGCAACCAGCGCGCCTGTGCCTGGAATGGTAAAGTTCGAGGATGTCCCGATTCAACTCGTCGATATGCCGCCCATTACCGCCGACTATCTCGCCCCGGGCCAGGTGGGGACATACCGCAACTGTGATGTAATCGGCATCGTTATTGACCTTTCCGCCGACGT
>JAUXAH010000693.1 GCA_030614945.1 Phycisphaerae bacterium | reverse complement strand
ACAAGCTGTAAATTTGACGTGATGTCCAAGAAACAGGCCGAATTTTTGCCAAAATCAGCTTGACATAACGGCGTCAGTCAGGAATAATAGTATGTTAGTCAAGCCAATCGCGCGAGGATGGGCTGAATCCTGGACGGTAAGAGGGATTAGAGCAGGAATGAGCATCTTGCCAGCTCTGCGAAGCTGAACGAAGAAGTTTTTCGTGATTCGATGCTCGAAGTAACAGGAAGGAGAAAAAAGATGCGCACAGACGGTAAGAGACGACGTGGCCGGCTAAATCGCCGGAGTTTTCTTAAGGAGTCGATGTACCTTGGTGCAGCTGTGGTTGCGGCGGGGCCGCTTGACAGGGCGCTGGGCTTAGCCGCTGTCAGGACGTCCGGTCCGAAAATGAAACTGGGTCTGGTTACCTACCAGTGGGGCAGGGACTGGGCGCTGCCGACGCTGATAGCCAACTGCGAAAAGGCAAGGGTGCTGGGTGTGGAGCTGCGCACTCAGCATAAGCACGGTGTCGAATCGCACCTCAATGCCGAACAACGGCGTGAGGTAAAGAAGCGCTTTGATGACAGCGCGGTAACGCTGGTGGGTCCGGGCACGAACTTCGCCTTCCACCACGTTGACGCGGCGAAGCTTCGAAGAGACATCGAGGGGGCGAAGGAGTATATCAAGCTCTCGCACGACGTAGGCGGCTCCGGCGTGAAGGTCAAGCCGAATGATTTGCCGAGGGGGGTGCCGCGGGAAAAGACGATAGAGCAGATAGGCAAGTCGCTGAATGAACTGGGCCGGTTCGGCGCCGACTACGGGCAGGAGATTCGGCTGGAGGTCCACGGGGCGTGCTCACCGCTGCCGGTCATAAAAGGGATAATGGACGTGGCCGAGCATCCCAACGTTGGGGTGTGCTGGAACTGCAACTCGCAAGACCTGCAGGGCGAGGGGCTGGAGTACAACTTCAACCTGGTGAAGGACCGCTTCGGCGCCACCGTTCACATCCGCGAGCTGAACATCGGCAGCTATCCTTACCAGGAGCTGATGAACCTGTTTGTCGGAATGGGCTACAGCGGCTGGATACTTCTTGAAGC
>JAUXAH010000167.1 GCA_030614945.1 Phycisphaerae bacterium | reverse complement strand
GATGATTTCGCAGTCCAAAAAAACAAACCCAATTCAAACCCAAACAAAGCCAATCTCCGAAAAGCCAAAATGAATGTAAACTCACTTATAATAAAGGATTACAGAAAAAAAGATGATTTCGCAGTCCAAAAAAACAAACCCAATTCAAACCCAATCTTGTCCGCCGTAGGCGGATTGCAAATGAACGTAAGCTCTGTTTTAACAAAGGATTATAACAACGAACAACGAACAATGAACAATGAACTATTATTCAAAACAAACCCAATCAAACCCAACCTGTAGTGAGCTTGCCTGCGGTGAGCAAGGTCGAACCGTCGAACCTATTTCAAACCCAGCGCCTCGACGGGGCCGTTTCGGAATTTTTACTTTTTACTTTATTCGATATACCCAATATGATATATGCGATACGCAAAAACACTCTGCCAACAGGGTCAATCGCTCGTGTTTTGCCGAAAAAGCGTAATGTTTTCCGGAGGATTTTAGAAAAGAAAATGGAGGTGTAAAATGGCTAAAGGTTTACTGACAATTGTAACGGTAGCTGCCGTGAGTCTGGCTCTGGTATTTGCCGCCGGCTGTCAGGGAGATGCCCCGCAATTTCGCCGCATAACCGTCAAGGATTACGTGGACAAGATGAAGGCGGGCTGGGTCGGACAAATGGCCGGCGTGGGATGGGGCGGGCCCACTGAATTCAAATGGATAGGGAGCATCATCCCCGAGGAAAAGATGCCCAAGTGGCACCCGGAAATGATAAACCAGTTCCGTCAAGACGACATTTACGTGGAGATGACCTTCCTGCGGACGCTGGAGTTGTACGGGATGGACGTTACCATTCGCCAGGCCGGCATCGACTTTGCCAACAGCGGCTATTCGCTCTGGCACGCCAATAGAAATGGTCGAGATAATCTGCGCAAAGGGATTGCACCGCCCGACTCAGGCCATCCAAAGTTCAACAAACACGCCGACGACATCGATTACCAGATTGAGGCCGACTACTCAGGCCTGATTGCCCCGGGTCTTCCAAACGTCGTCATCGAACTCGGAGAAAAGTTCGGCCGACTTATGAACTACGGCGACGGCCTCTACGGCGGGCAGTTCGTAGGCGGCATGTACGCCGAAGCCTTTTTCGAGAACGACATGCGGAAAATCGTAGACGCCGGGCTCCAGTGCGTTCCCAGGGGGAGCCAGTTTCACGAATGTATCACAGACGTGCTCAAATGGCATCGGCAAAACCCCAAGGACTGGGAAAAGACATGGCGACTCGTCGAAGAAAAGTACTGCAAGAACCCCGACTACCGACGATTCTCCTGCAATAGGAAAAATCCCCCCACCAAAAAAAGGTGGAACCCCAACTGGAACATCGACGCCAAAATCAACGCCGCCTACATCGTTATAGGACTTCTTTACGGCGACGGCGACCCGGACCGGACGATCGTAATCTCGACCCGTTGCGGCCAGGACTCCGACTGCAATCCGTCGAACTCCGGCGGTGTGCTGTTCACGACGCTCGGCTTCTCAAAACTGCCCGACCGCTTCACGTCAGCCCTGAACCCGGAGGGAAAATTCAGCCACACGCCCTATAACTTCCCGACGCTGATTAAGGTGTGCGAAAAACTTGTCCGCCAGGCGGTCAAGCGCGCTGGCGGCCGAATCGAAAAAAACTCCGACGGCGAAGAGGTGTTCGTTATTCCCGTGCAAAAGCCGCGACCAACCGCTCTGGAGCAGTGCTGGGAACCAGGCCCCATCGCAAATAGCAAATTCACCGAGAAAGAGAGGGCAAAAATCAAAGCCGGCGGCAATTGAAGTACGCCGTTTTTCAACACCCCAAAACAAGTTTGAGGGTGCCACCCGTCGGCGACGGGTAAATAACCTGCGGTAAAACCGCAGGCTAAATATAAGCTAAACGACCCTGCAATAAATTGCGGGGCTAACTACTCTGGATTCCTGCCCCTGCTTTCGCAGGGGTGACAATCTTGCGCAGGAATGACCCCGCACTAAATTACAGCGTGCGCCTATTAAGTGCGGGGCAGGCAGCGTCGTCGCCGTGCCGGCGACGGCTAAACAAGTTTCCAGTCGCACAGCCAAGTCTGTGCCATCCCCTGTTACTCTGCATAGTAGCAACGCTACGTAGCACGAGAAGCTGCGCTTGAGGCTGCCACCCAGTCGGTTTACTCCTCCGCATTTAACCATTCGAACACGTTAGGGTCTCCAACACTTATCGCATTGGGGTCCCCGACCTTTATCGCGTTAGGGTCCTCGGGTTTTTCTGTTTCTTCGGGCTTTTCCTCGTCCTCAATTAAATCTGAAAGTTTCTTCGTCAGATTCTTCGCATTCCACTCAGCTATTTCGTAAACCCAGGGCTGATGTTTTGCAGAGAATGCTTTTGTCCTGTCCCGAGCAAGGAGCTTAGCTTCCTTCTGCTTTAACTCAGCGTCATTAGCATCCCGGATTTCCCTCTCGGTAACAAGAGTCCTGTCCGTAAATTCGGCGGTACAAGTTATATATGTCTTATCATCTTTTTTTGCAATCTTTACGGTATAAATAGTCGAATCCTTGAGTCTGCAAACAAATCGGCTATCGAAGGTCAATTCACCTGATTTCTTCTTAACATCATCAAATATGAGATTCGTCAAGGCGGTGAAAACTCTGTCCGCTTCATTGTCCTTTAACTTTTTACCGGCAGGCATATTTTCCAGCACTAATCCTTTGGCATCTTCGGTTGGTTTCAGCGTATATTCGTCATCCGGAGAAGCGACCGTCACTGACTCAATATTTTCGCGCTTGACGGAAATAAGCTCTTGCTCAATGTAATCAATTGCCCGGCTTCTAACTAATGGTACCGTTGGTGCCAGGTAAACCTTATCGCCCGGAAGCAATCTCACGTAAGTACCCTGCGCCTGCTGGACTGAGCTCACCGAAGCCTGCTCTTTAGCTTTTCCTACAACCACCCCTGTAAGGAGCGATGAATCCGGCCTCAAAAACTTAACAACAGTGCCGGCGTCTTCCTCGGTTACCCCAAAGTCTTTGTGGTTCACTGCGTCATCGGTATATAATTCCCCGGCTCGAATATCCAGACACGAGGTGATCAAATTATTTATTTCGCTCACTTTGGCGGGGTAATTGTCCGAATTGAGAACAACAAACCGCCCGCCCTGGCGCTGGCGTTTCAGGGTCACCGCATTTTCGCCCGCTCCTAAAACGATACTGCCTATTTGAGCGGTATCAAGCCCCTGGATAAGATAAGCCGGTGCACCAAGCTGTGTCCTGGGCCTGCTGGAAACCCGTGACTGAACCACAGCCCAAATCACCATAAGAACCGCAACAATTCCCAATATTATAAGTTTTCTGTCGCTCATTACAAAACTCCTTCGGGCATGTCATTGCGAAGAGCGCAGCGAGGAAGCAATCTCAAACGTAACGATTGAGATTGCCGCGCCAACCTCCGGCTGGCTCGCAATGACAGAATCAGTATTAAGAATCAGGCGTCACTTGCGTGACTAATATAATGCCTCCTCTTTACACTCCGATAGATACCCAATACTATAGCAATTATCAGTATCACCGCCGGCGCCATAAGCATATTAAAGCTTCGGAGCATATTACCCAAATGCTCAATGCGCTCTCGTCTGGTCATCTTAACTTCGCGCAATTGGCGCTGTGCCTGATGTATCTTCAATTCAAGGGCCCGCTTTTTCTGCATGATAGAACTGCCGATGACCTCTTGTTCACCCTCTTTTGCCGAAGCCACAATAGAGTATAACTCGCTCTGGAAGCCCGCAATTTGGGCGTTAATGTTCTCCACTTCCGCACGTTCTTCATCTTTTGCCTGCTCTTCTATTTTATCAACAACAGTGAAGGGGCGCCTGAAGTTTCCTCGGGATCTGATTGAAATCAAATCGCCTGACCCACTCAACTTATCAATTGCGTTCAGCATTAAAGCACTATTATCACCAATGACAATCTTGGCGATGCCGAAGAAAGGATCGCCATACGCCAGCGCATCCCTTATAAAGTCAACATCTGCAAAAACCACTACTGCACAGTCTTCAGCCGCTTGCTTTAGCCCTTTAATGCGCTTTTTGGTTTTGGCGGTATCATTCGGGTCTTCTGCTTTGTCTGAAGAGTCCTCCTCGGACTCAACCTCAATCTCGATACCATCGGGGAAACTACTTTTAAAACGACCCGTAATCAGATAACCCATTGGTACAGGCCGAGTGCCGGGGATAAACCTGCCCATAAGCCTTTGTGGATTCAGCATCATCAGCTCATAGGGACTGGTAACCTTCCAGCTATTGCCTTGATTAGTCGTCATAAGAAGCGGCGTTCGCTCAATCTCGGCAGCGCTTTCGTTCGCCTCGTTTGAATCTGCAACTTCCCTGAGCACGCCGGCAAACAGAACTCTGACCTGGTTAAGCTCAGCCGTAATAACATTGTCGGTATTGAAACATCCCGGCCAACCCTCCGGCCTAAGCTCCAGGTCAAGCTGCGGGATAAGCCCGAGGAAACCAATGGTCTCATCCTGCCCCCTGCGCAGAGGCAACGCCAAGCTCCTGTCCCCAGCAAACGTATTCTCCGGCATCTCAAGTCCCCAGGTCCGCAGAAGCACGTTCAGGTTCGAACTCTGCGAAGGCGGCATCCCCATCGGCATCTTTGTTCGGTCCGGCTTATCCGCAAAGCAATGAGGGTCAACGCACACAATTGTTCTGCCGCCTTTGAGTACGAACTGGTCTATCGCAAACAATGTTTTTTCCGGCAGGTCCTTGGGGTGAATAAGCAGCAGAATATCAACGTCATTAATATCGTTCACATCCGTGGCGACAGTCTTGACTTCATACTGCCTGCGCAAGTGCTGAACAAAAGTCCAGGGCGGTTTCGGCCGTTGGTTCCGCCTCTGCATCATCCGGGCCATATAGGGGCTGATATGGAACGACCTTTGTCAAGTCCCAACATTCAAATTATTTTTGTCTTTTCTTCATTTTTCTTAGTGATACTTCAAGGTGCAGGCTGCTTCGACGATGAATCAGTCTGATATTCGTGGATTATCCCGATCT
>JAUXAH010000048.1 GCA_030614945.1 Phycisphaerae bacterium | reverse complement strand
TTACCGTTCCCGAAAATTTCCGGTCGGTGAACCCCGTCAGAAGTAAGCCGACAACTTCTAACGGGGTGAAAGTTTTCGTAATAGTGGGAGCCAGACTCATCCAGCACCAAAACCCCGACGGGTGAAGCTCTGTTTTGGTGCTGGACTACACGCTCAAAAACGGACGTCTCGATATCACGCTAAAGAAAAAGCTAATAGGATTTGACAAGTAGCCGCAAGGCACGTTATGTTGCAGCAAATGCGAACCCCGTTAGAAATTCTACAATGGACAATACGATACAAAAAGGGAAAATTTCTAACGGGGCGAATAGGTGTCTTGCTGGTGGGTGTATAGCCCTGTCCAGTCAAGTGAAATACCTGGGTTCGCAGGAGGCCTGAACGGTTATAAAATCCCAACGACAAGGAGTTTGATTATGACCCTGCACACTTCATCCAGTACCAAACTGAAGGGTCCCGGCCATCTGACTCGCCGCCAATTCCTGGCCGGCACCACAGCCATACTGGCAGTGAGTTGTTTTGTTTTGCTCTTGTGCAAGTGGCAGGATGCGGCCTCAGTTGCCAGCCCAGCCCCTCCGAGGGGCGGGGTCGCCGAAAAGAAGCAGACTGCCAATGTGCTGGTCGTAACGGGCATCGACCACCCCGCTCACAACTGGCGCCAGACCGCCCCCGTATTGGCCGAGGTGCTCGGCAAGGACACCCGGTTGAAGGTGCGCATGGTGGAAGACCCGCACTTTCTTGATTCATCGGCACTGTACCGCTACGATGTAGTCGTGCTGCACTTTATGGATTGGGAGGTTCCCGCTCCGGGGCCGGCGGCGCGGGCGAACCTCAAACGCGTTATCGCAAGCGGCAAAGGATTGGTTCTGGTTCACTTTGCGTGCGGGGCGTTTCAGGAGTGGCCCGAGTTCGTTGAGCTGGCAGGGCGCGTGTGGAACCCGAAGGTGCGAGGGCACGACCCTCACGGCAAGTTCACTGTCAAGATTACGGACGCTCAGCACCCTGTTATGAAAGGGATAGGGGAGTTTGAGACGGTCGATGAGCTTTATACGTGTTTAACAGGTCAGACTCCTATCAAGGTTTTGGCGGAGGCGCGTTCGAGAGTTGACGGCAAGGATTATCCGATGGCCTTCGTATTGGACTACGGCAAGGGCCGCGTGTTTCACAGCGCGTTGGGTCACGACGTCAAGGCCATCCGCAATCCGGGTGCCGCTGAGCTATTCCGGCGAGGTTGTACATGGGCGGCCGGTCTGCCACCTGTTCCAAAGACCCAGAAGAAAACCCCAAGCAGTAGGTAAAAGGTATCAAATTGCAAAGAAGAGACGCTAATGAAAGTCGGATTTAACATGCTGTTGTGGACCACACACGTTACCGAAGAGGACTTGCCCCTCCTGGAAACACTTAAGAAGGTCGGCTACGACGGTGTCGAGGTTCCCATATTCGAGGGGGATACTGCGCACTTTGAAAAGGTCGGTAAGGCAATCAAGGACAACGGCCTGGGCTGCACATCCGTGACGGTCATTCCGGACGAGGAGCACAACCCCGTTAGTGCCGATGCCAGGCACCGGGAAGGAGCGGTGGAGTATCTCAAGTGGGCGATCGACTGCTCGGCAGCGCTGGGCAGCACCGTGTTATGTGGGCCGTTCTACCAGCCGCTGGGCGTTTTCACCGGCGAAGCTCCCACCGAACAGGAGAAGCAATATGCCGTTGAGGTGCACCGCAAGGCAGCCGAGGCTGCTGCTACGGCTAACGTTACCCTGGCCGTGGAATATCTCAACCGCTTCGAATGCTATTTCCTCAATACTATGGCTGACGCAGCGGACTACGTTCAGCGTGTCAATCATCCTAACGTCGGCGTCCTGTACGACACCTTCCACGCCAACATCGAAGAGAAGGACCCGGTCGGCTGCATCGGTCAGCACATTGGCCTTATCAAACACGTGCACATCAGCGAGAATGACCGCGGCACACCGGGAAAGGGCCACATCGACTGGCCCGGGACGTTCAAGGCGCTGCGGTCGGGCGGCTACGACGGATGGCTGGAGCAACAAAATAAGAATCCGTTTGCGATTGCAAAAATGCTCAAGCGCCGTAGATTAGCATTCACACATGCAATCCTTTTCAAAAATTCTTTTGCTTCCAGTCTGGCGGTTTCTTTAGCAAGGATACCGGTTCGGATAGGCCAGCGCGAAATCATCCTTCCATTGCCCAGAAGCTTCTCATCGTTTGGTCCCCCGCGTTTTTTCCAGACCAGTCGCCCGTCGGCGGCGTTAAGACAGTAAACGAAGCCGTCATCCGAACCAACAAACACACGATCTTTGGCGACCGTTGGTGCGAGGCGAACAGGGCCGCCGGTAAAGAAAGACCAGCGTTCTTCTCCCGTGGCAGCATCGAGGGCGTAGACCTTATTGTCAGTTGAAGAACCGAAATAGACCACGTTACCGACTGCGGCTACCTGGAAGGCGGCGTCGAAAATCACCCGATGGCGCAGTTTGAAACCCTCCCGCGGGCGCTTGGCCGGTCCCGACCAGGCCGGGCGAGGAGGATGAGCTGGTATGTAAACCCAATGCAGGACCAGTGGTGCCGCCAGCGATTCGGACGCGCAGCCCGTGCGTGCGTTGTCGTGACGATAGGTCGGCCAATTTGCTGCGCCGGCCGAGGCCATAAGAAACAGGCCTAAAAAAAGACTCACACTTAACCGAAACGAGCTTGAAGTTGTCATTGAACGTCCTCTTTCCTGCTGCGCCAAGTGCGCAGCACGGCGAGAATCTTCATTTTCAAATGCTGTCTCACATCAACCAATCAGGGAATCAGGCGATCAGGGAATCAGGAAACTTGATAACCTGGTATTCGCCCCCCTCTTGCTTTCGCAAGAAAGCGGGGGGCTGATGAGCAAGTATATCTGATTTGACGTGGATTACAAGAGATTATCCCTCTTTACGTTGAAATTCGGGACAACCCGCCGGGGCATTTTGCAATGCCCCATTTATGAAGCCGGCTAAAAGAGGCAGTTGGGATTAAAGGCCGGTGAGCCAGTTCTCGGTCAGGATATACAAATCAGAGTAGTCAACATTGCCTTACTTTGTCATAGCTAACGCTTTCTATAAGCTCTGTGACTCGGCCCTGCCGGATACGCCTTATGTCAGTGATATTATGCGGTATTTGATGTGTTACAACAGCTATGGTGAGCAGGAAAGAGCAAGAGAGCTTTTCGCCTAAATTCCGGGCAAGGTAAGAAACAAGCTGCTCCGCACCGATTACAAACTTGCGGAAGCTTGCCGCCCGCAGCATCTGCCGATAGGCGAGCTGGTCGCTGAGGCAGTTGAGAGGTTAGCCTGAGCGGTATTGCAAAACCGGCTTTTCTTTTCCCCCGAAATCAGTCTATTCGTTCAGTGGTCGCGGCGCCAACAGGGAATGTTCCACTCACGATTTCGTTTGGCGAGTATCACCAAGGCGAACGATAGCGTATGCCAATACCCCGAACAGGCCGGTCAGAAGCGCAATCACTATCCATATACCGGAGCCGGAGTTCCGCTCGCGTATATCTTTATAGACCCAGACCGCCACAAGAATGTGGACAACGAAACACACGAGGATAAATGGAAACATCCCACCCTTGCGGTGGCGCTTCCAATGCCCCGGATGCTCTTGTGGTCTCCGCTGGCGCTCAAGCTGAATCCTTCGTTCCTCCAGCTCAAGCTCTCGCATTCTTTCTTGAAAGCCCAATTCCGCTTCGTGCTCTTCCAGTTCCAACTGCATATTGCGGAGATGTATCTGGTGTTCCATATCTTCCGGTCCAGGCTTCTGAGAAAACGCTGCTGTTGAGACAAACATAGTCATTAACACAATGCTCAAGACATATCGCTTCATCTCATATCTCCTGTTAAATCTATTTACAAAACATACCAACTTATTCTACCGAAAAACCTTTGTAACTTCCAAACTAATATTTCGGCCATTCAGTTGCTTTACTGAACTTCTATTTCACCCCGCCCCTGCCGCAGGGGCTGGGTGAAACAGACGAGCCCCGCCTTTCGGAGGGGCGGGACGAGCTACTTCCATTTGCATTTACGATGGGCCAGGCGGTGGTTACCGTGGCAATCGGTACAATATTTTTTCTCCCCCGCTGCTTCGTTTTTGCGAAGCAAAACGGCGGGGGTGAAGAGAGGTTTGTGCTGCTCGGCGTCGATCTTGTCGGCGGGATGACAGCCCATACAGAATGGATTAATCTTCGCCCGAGGATACATAATACCCGGCGGCGTGCCGTTTTCACCCCAAGCCCAGGATTCGTCGGCAATGTGCGCATCACAGTCGCCGTGGCAATCCGCACAGCCAATGTTGGCCCATGCGTGGATAACGGCGATATCCTCTTGCATATAGTTCATATGGCAAACGTAGCAGCGACTGTTATCAGCTACGGGTCCAGCCGGCAGGCCGACGTCTGGGCCATCCTCAAGCAGTAACGGAGGTTCATCACCAAGCAGCAGCGGCTCGTCATCCGCTGCATGCTCCGTGTTTGTTTGCGGTTTCTGTTTTGTCTTTATTTGCTCACCCCGCCCTTTGCCAAAGGGGCGGGGCTCACAGCCTGTTCCGGCAACGGTCACTGCCGCCAGAACAAGCATCGAGAAACAATATCTCATACATTCTACCTTGTATTGAATTTAAGCGACGAGATAGGCGCTGCTGTTGTGCCTCATCGAGTAAACTTAATTGACCGGACGTTATCGATTAGACGTATTCCCAGTCCTTGAGCCATTGATAGTGTGGCGGTAATTTAGCCCACATCTGTTTGCCGGCGTTTTCCAGCTGCGCCTTTTCTTTTAGGTCGAGTTCGCGGCGCTCTTTTACGGCCTTGACCACGTTATCAACATGATGGATGCTGTTCATGCCCGGAATCGGGATTACCGTATTGCTGCCCAGGATGTACCGAATAGCCAGACGGGCGAGTTTGTCGTCTTCCTGACGGTTGCCTTCAAAGAGCGATGCGGCCCCAAAGGGCTTGATGCCGAAGGTGCCGACGTCACATTTCTTCAGGGCCGGGAAGAGACTGTCTGTCTGGGCCCTCTTACTCATAGTGGTAAAAGGAAAGCAGACACAGTCAATTTGGGGAAAGTATTCAATCATAAACTTTATCCACCGGCGGTCGTGCGTCGAGAACCCGATGAAACGGGCCTTGCCCTGCTTTTTCGCTGTCTCCAGCGCCTCAACCATCTCGCACGCTGTATTGAATGAGTGCCTGCCGCCGGGCTCATAACAGGTGATACGCCACAAATCCGTGTATTCCTGTTTCGAGTCTTTCAGCACTTCGTCCAGACTTCCCAGCAGCTTCCTGGCCGTCCGGTAATTCGGATCGCGCGTCTCTCGGCCACAGTGCGACAGCGCCAGGTATACCTTGTCGCGGCGACCCTTCAGAGCCTTGGCATCTCGAATCACCTCACCCTTTGTGCATGCATCGATGTAGTTGATGCCTGCGTCGATGCAGCGGCTGACGATTTCGGTCCGCTGTTCCACGTTGCTCCGCGAATGCCCACCCAGACAGACAGCTGAGACCATCAGATTGGTCTTGCCCTGCCGGCGGTAGAGCATATTCTCGTTGTAATTGAGAATCTTGGATGGGTTGATCGTCTGACGATCGGCCGCCTTGGCGTTTTGCCCGGCCGCAACGCCCAGACCGAAAGCTGCTCCCGCCGCAGCCATCGCACTATCGCGCATAAACTCTCGCCGAGTTACTTTTTTATTCTCCATCATTCAACTCCTTTCGTTATTGTTCGGGCCCTGTCGGCCAGGTGACTATGTTCGCCCGCTGTCCGGTAGAGGCCCGCATCTTGGTTGACATCTTCGGCATTACCGTGAAGATTTCGGTAATGGGCGATTACTCTTCAACGTGAAAATAGCCTTTATCTCGTCCTCCGACAGTGCACGGTCATAGATACGAATGTCGTCGATGAGACCTTTGAATCGTCTGCCTATTCTGACATCGATGTCCTTGCCGGTGTTGACTGGCCAAAGGTCGAGAAGGCCGATGTCGTGTATTTCTGCGAGTTCGCCGTCCTTGTAGAGCCGGACATCATCGTGGAGGTTGGGCAGCTCGGCTTCCAGCAGCACAATGGCCACGTGATGCCACTTGTCGTCGTGCACCTCGTCGTTAATATAGTAGTATCCGCCTCTGGGGGTCAGGCCGATGCGTCTCCTTATGAATCCGTAGGTCCACATCTGGCCGAAATCGTTGGCGCCCCAGGATATGATTTCACCTTTGGTGCTCTTTGTTTTTATCCAGGCCGATACGGTTCGTGGTCGCGTACCGGTAACGCCCTTATATTTGGTTATCTCTACGAGGTCATCACCGCCGTCGAACTTCAGTGCCTTGCCTGTCCTGCCTGGGACCGAATTTTTGTCGAACGACAGGCTGCCCTTGAGCGTGCCCTTACGGCCGTGCCTGGAAGAATCTGCAGCAGTTTTTCCGGAAGTGTCATCAAACTTCCACCAGCCAGCAAGATTTGGGTCCGTGTCAAGCGTTATCGGTTTTGGAACCTCCGCCTGGCCAACGGTACTCCACGCCAGGCATAATACTAATGCCAGAACAAAAAGAATTGGAAAATTCAGTTTCCTGCACATGATATTGCTCCTAAACTTATATCACCCATTAAACCTGCCCAGCTATGCCGCTGAGATTTGATTTCGTTAATATACCAGATGTACCTCGAAATTACAACTATATTTGTTGGCTTCTTTTTGGGGATTTCAGCCCGGGACAGCTAAAAACCTCGAATTTTGCCTATTAAGAGGGTTGAAAAATGAAGCAGGGTTTGTTATATTAACATATCTGATTGTCCATCAAATGTAATGATGATTAAAAATGAAAGGGTGTGAAGATGAACAAAATGAAACATACAATTAAGCTTTGGACGTTGGTGTTCGTGGGGCTGAGCTGGCTGTTAGGCTGTCAGGTAAACGCCGATGAACCCTGGGTTGTGTTTAAGGGCAAAAGGGGGCCGGGCAAGGGTAAACACATCGTTTTTGTCATCGGCGACGATGAATACCGGTCGGAGGACTCGATGCCGATGCTTGCGAAAATAATGGCTGTGCATCACGGCTTCAAGTGTACTGCACTGTTTTCCTTAGACAAGGAGACCGGCGAGATATATCCGGGGGCGCAGGAAAATATCCCCGGCCTCGAAGCCCTCAAAACGGCGGACCTGATGGTGATGTTCCTCCGTTTCCGCGAGCTGCCAGATGAGCAGATGAAACATATTATTGATTACACCAACTCGGGCAAGCCGATTATGGGATTGAGAACAGCGACGCATGCGTTCAATTACAGAAAGCACAAAGACAGTCCCTATGCCAAATACAGCTTTAGAGACAGGGAATTCAAAGGCGGGTACGGACGTCAGGTTTTAGGAGAGACTTGGGCCGGCCATTATGGAGGCCACGGAAGAGAAAGCACTCGCGGAGTGGTGGCAAAGGGTATGGAGAAGCACGCAATAGTGAAAGGGTGTGAAGACATCTGGGGGCCATCGGATGTGTATGGCATTACCACACTACACGGTGACCGCAAACCGCTGATTATGGGACAGGTGCTCGTGGGTATGAATCCGAAAGATAAACCTAACCTGAAGAAAAAACCGGTGCCTGTGGCCTGGCTCAAGACTTATACAGGTACAAAAGGAAAAACTGCTCGCGTTTTCACGACAACGATGGGACACGGGGACGACCTGAAGAGCGAAGGATTCCGCCGTCTTCTTGTGAACGCCTGCTACTGGGCGATGGGTATGGAAGATAAGATTCCGGCCAAAAGCAAGGTCGATTTAGTCGGCGAGTACAATCCCAATCGGATTGGTATGGGCAGGCACAAGAAAGGGCTAAAACCGTCAGACCACCGGATTATCGATATACCAGAGTGAGTTTTTAATTTTGAATTCTAAATTTTGAATTTTCGGCGATATTCCGTTCTCATTTTTCGGGTATTATGACCATCAGAAAGCCCTGTGACGAGGTTTGGGGCAGGGGGATTGGGTTCGTATCTCGTATTGCGTATCGCGTATTGCGTATTGCGTATTGCGTATTGGATAGATCGTAGCCCAAGGTTGCATCTGGTAGTCTGAAATCCGAAATCCTAAGCACTAAATCCTAAACAAATCCAAATTACATAAATTTAAATGTTCAAAACTTTGCCTTGCTTGGCAAATGATGATATTTTGCGTGTATCTGCTGATACGAAAATGTGCCCTTCGACTGTGCTCAGGACAGGCGGTTCTCCGCTATATCTGGCGCCCCCCACAGGGAAAGGGGCAAGCTACTGGCGGTTTATGGTAGGTATTTTAACAGAAATTTAAATAAAAGTCAACAGAAAAAACGGCCCAAAACGGATCTGACGCTTGCCAGACTGCCGCCGTTGATGTTAGACTGGCTTGGCCCTGACTATGCGACCAGGGAAGAATTGCTCCTGAGTGGGTACGATCTACCCTGTTATCCCTAATGACCTGTGCGCAACGTCCGAAAAGGAATATCCATTCCAACATCGCACGCCGGTTTTGGCAGCAAGCGTTTGTGATTAGGCCGAGAAACTTGAATTGTCAGAGGGTGGCAGCCTCCCCCAGGGGGCTCGCTGGCCCGAAGCGATCATTGAAATCGAATAGCCAGCACAACAGAGCGGCAGAGTCTCGTCCGATAAAAAAAGAAGGGTGCAAGCCCCGACCGGAACCTGCACCCGTATCAATTCTAAGAGCTTCTAATGGTTTACTTGCGCCTCCTCAGCAGAGCCAGTAGTGGTGGATTCGGCTTGGCCGAAGTTGACAAAATTAAAAGAGAGAGAAAGTCGTGAGTCGGGTAGATTAGCTGGAGGCGAGGGTGGGGGGTTTTGTTATAAAAAAGACGTACACCTCTCAAAATAAAAAAACGCCGCTGCAGGCAACACCTTAATTCAGGAGACAACTTAATTCTTTGCATATATCTTTAAAATCAGGATTTCTTGCGAGATTTCTATATTCGCCGGGATCACTTGCGTGATCATACAGTTCTACACCAACCTTGCCTCCTGCCCATTCGGTGTAACGCCAGCGTTTGGTTCTTACTGATTTACCGGCTATACCACTCCTTATGACCTGTGTGAAAGCCGCTTTTTTCCATTGTTGATTTGGGTTGCCAAGCAACGGTCTAAAGCTTATTCCTTCAAGATTGTCAGGGGCTTTCAAGTCACAGAGGTCCGCAAAAGTCGGGTAGATGTCAACCATCTCTACAATTTTATTACAAGCGACATTTATTTGAGTCTCACCTTCAACCACAGCTATCATTGGTATCCTGGCTGAGTCTTCAAAGAGAACGTTCTTGTTCCACCAACCATGTTCCCCTTGTGTATATCCATGGTCGCCGATGAACATGACGACGGTATCTTTCCAAAGGTCCTCGTCGTCGAGCGCGTCAATTATTTTACCGATCTGAGCGTCGACGAATGTGGTACAGGCGTAATATGCACGGAGAAATTCCCGTTTATCCTGTAATGAGAATTTATCAAATGCCCGTTTCCATGCGCTTCCAAATGTGTGAGGGTATTCTGGTTCGCGGTTATCCGGCACAACCGGCGGCATGAGGTTCTCCAGCGGATACATGTCGAAGTATTTTTTAGGTGCGTCGAACGGATCGTGTGGTTTATGGAAACCGGCTGCAATGAAAAATGGTTTTTTACGGTTCTTGTCCTTTAACAGTTCGGCAGTTTTATCGGCCAACATACCATCGGGCTGATCGCTGTCGTCGCCTTTGGCGGCGAGCCAACTGCACCATTTCACTTCCCCATTGGTCATATTCCTGGTTTCACCAAGCTTTCCTTTTTTTGTTGGCCCAAAATCAAAATACTGCGACCAGATATTCGGGTCTTTATTTTTCTCTTTGCCATGGAAAACTTTTCCAAGCCTTACTGTTTTATAACCGTTTTTCTTGAAAAGCCCAGGTAGAGTTAACTGGTATCCAACAGCTTCATCAAACTTTTTCACGTTGTCGAGTATCTTTGTTGTGTCAGGCCTTAATCCTGTCAGGAACGACGACCTGCTCGGATTGCACACAGGGAACTGGCAGTATGCCCGGTTAAATATGACTCCTCTTTGAGCAAGCCTGTCAATGTTAGGTGTCTTAACCAGAGGATTGCCATAGCAACCCATTATATTTTTCAGGTCTTCGACGATAATGAAAAGAACATTTTTTTTCTTGATGCTTTTTTTAGGAGCACCTGACGCAACAGAGGATAGGCTCAGCGGTGAAAGGGCAGCAAAAGTGCCTCCAAGAGAATATTTTAGAAAGTT
>JAUXAH010000487.1 GCA_030614945.1 Phycisphaerae bacterium | reverse complement strand
ATCGCCGGAAAGTTATTTACTTGGCGATATCAATGCCGACGGTGCAATTGACATCAAAGATGTGGGAATCTTCTTAAATCACAAAGACGCCCAGGCCGATTGGCACACAGAGTAGTTTTGAGTTCTCAGTGTTAAGTTTTTAGTTGAGCTACAGAAAGCCCAAGAACTACGAACCATGAACTAAAAATCCCCTTTCAATTCCTCGCCGTTTCTGGTAAAAGTGCAAAAGCAATTTACCGCAAAGAACGCGGGAAGCACAGAGAGTTTAATAAAAATTAATTATCTGGATTCCCGCTTGCGAGGGAATGACAAAAGAGTAAGGCGAGAATGACATAGGATGAAATTGATTGTTCGAAAATCCCGGCTTGCCGGTGAGGTGGTAATGCCTGCCTCCAAATCGCATACCATCCGTGCGGTTGCAATCGCCTCTTTAGCCGCCGGCGAAAGTGCTATCCGCAGCCCGCTTACCTCAGGCGACACGCAAGCGACGGTCAACTGCTACCGGGCGTTAGGCGCCCGGATTGATACAGCCGATTCGAAACTCTGGAAGGTAATCGGCACGGGCGGCGAAATCACCGCGCCGCAAGAAATTATCGATGTGGGCAATTCCGGCACAACGCTGCGTATCGCAATGGGTTCGGCTGCCCTGGCTGGGAAAGGCCGGACCACCACTTTCACAGGCGACGAGCAAATCCAGACCCGCCCTGTCGGGCCGCTAATGAACGCCCTCGGCGATTTGGGAGCAAAATGCACCAGCCTCAAAAAAAATTCGAAAATCGACCCAGCAACGCTGGGTTCGGATCAATACCCGCCAGTGGCGGGTCGAAATTCGAAATTGAGGACAGCACCCGTCCAGGTAACCGGCAAACTCACAGGTGGAAAAACCACCATCGCCTGCCATACCAGCCAGTATCTATCAAGTCTGCTCTTATGTACGCCTCTGGCCGCCGGAGATAGCGAAATAAACGTTACCCTGCTCAATGAGCCGGGCTATGTACAAATGACGCTCGATTGGCTCGATAAACAGGGGATCGAATATCAAAATGAGAATATGCGGCTTTTCAAAATCAAAGGCGGCCAACACTACAAGCCCTTTGATGCCGTAATCCCTGCCGATTTCTCCAGTGCCACGTTTTTCCTCTGCGCCGCCGCCCTGGTCGCGGACGAGGTAACCCTGCTCGGCCTGGATTTCTCCGATAGTCAGCCGGACAAAGCAGTGGTCGATTATCTAAAGGCGATGGGCGCCGATATCAGCATCGGGCCGACTTCAGTAACTATCAAAGCCGCCACGCTCAAAGGCACTGAAATAGATATGAACGAAACGCCCGACGCCCTGCCTGCTATGGCCGTTACCGCCGCCTTCGCTGAAGGGGCAACCCGCCTGGTAAACGTCCCCCAGGCACGAACCAAAGAGACCGACCGAATCAAATGTATGGCCGAAGAGCTGAAAAAAATGGCCGTAGATGTTGAAGAATTGCCCGACGGCCTTATAATACGCCACAGCAGACCCAAACCAGCCGAACTAAACGGCAGAAGTGACCACAGAACCGTGATGGCCCTGTCGCTGGCGGGCTTAAACTTGGACGGTCAATGCACCGTTGATACTGCTGAGGCGATAAGCGTTACGTTTCCTGATTATGTGGAATTGATGAAAAGCATCGGTGCAAATATGGAAGTGGAATAATTCAAATTAAGCGTTTTTTATTGTCATCCTGAGGCGGAGCCGAAGGATCTGGCTTGCGAAAAAGAATAACGCAGTGGTTCGAAGAAGAGATTCTTCGCTGTGCTCAGAATGACAAACGGTTTATATTACAGTCTTAAGGAGAAGCGAAAATGTTAGGCTGTC
>JAUXAH010000649.1 GCA_030614945.1 Phycisphaerae bacterium | reverse complement strand
GATGATACACCTGCGGATACAAAACGTTCTTTATCGACAATCCTTACATTTTTCCCGACAAATTTTATCGCCTTTTGCAGATTTAGGATGGGGGATAGTGTGGGCATCTCCAGTCCACGCTATTTTTCTTATTACATTCGTTCTTACAATTCACCTCTAAAGCGATTGCGTAAATACCGCGTCCAGCAAAGTTACCCATTTTAACATTTCGATTATTTTTACGGTTTTTATGCAAAAATTCTGATATTTTCCTTGATTTCGTTTGGCGTTGTTGATACGATTAGGGGGTAGGGTAGTATGGTATTTTATACATCATTTAAGACAGAGTATTCTATAACATACTATCATAAAAAAGGTAAATTTTATCGTGTACTAAAGGAGTGTGTCTTATGGCAAAGCTGACGCCAATAGAGTTTCAGGAAAAGCACGCAAGGCGGTTGAAAGCTGCTGTGGAGGATGTGCGGACTGGAATAGACAGGGTTACTGTGAATCCCTGCGATTTAGCTGCTGCAAAGCAGGACAAAATGCTGACTAATTTGACGTCTGCTGTAGCGAGCGGCAAATGGGCAGCCGGTCTAAAACGCGTTCCGTTAGAGGAATGGAAACGCAAAGCCCGCGATATTGGTGTTAATCGTATTGCTGCCGGTATTGATGGGGCGTCTGCAAAGGTTGTTGCTTTTGCAGAAGAGTTATTGCCCCATATTGACCGTCAGAAGGCCAAGATTGCGACAATGCCGGATACCACGCTTGACGATAATATCAATCGAATGACTACTTTTATTCGGGGTATGGCCGAGTTTAAGAGAACGAAGTAGTTTTTGGTTTCGGTTGTAGTGTGTGTTGTTTTGTTTTAACTGGTTGTTGTAGGTTTGTTTATTGCAAAGGGGTTATATTATGTTAAGGCAGAGTAATTGCGTCAAGCGATTTGACGCTGTATCGACTGACGCATTAGAAGCTAAAGCCGGTGAGTCTTTTCTAATACGCGGTCTGTATGTTACACCGGAAACAGATAACAAGTATCTGATATTGAAAGTTGACCGCAAAACAGCCGGTGTATATCGTATTTACGGCAGAAGCGGTAATCACTTGGGGGCAATGAGCGGCGGTTATATCAACAAGAACCTGATGGAGTTTTTGCTTAACAAGGGTATTGATTGTTCGATACCTATTGCAGAAGGGCAGTCTTTTACTGTTGTTTCTGAAGGTACTTCGCCGGTTGTTGTAATTGTATATGAT
>JAUXAH010000187.1 GCA_030614945.1 Phycisphaerae bacterium | reverse complement strand
GCCAAGGGCGAATTCGAGCCGCTGGTGGTCGCAATACGGTCGGAAGACCATAAATACAACGACCCTGTTAAATTTGAAATCCGCCAAAACGTAAAAAGCGATTACATCAGCGCCGCGGATTATATCAATTTCAGCCATGTTGACGTGGTTTCCGTGCAGCACGAATTTGGGCTTTTCGGCGGCGACGCCGGCTCGTACCTGAGCTTGCTGCTCGACAGACTAAAGGCCCCCACAATAACGACCCTTCATACGGTCCTCGATGACCCAAACCCGGCTTACCATAAGTCGTTAGTGGATGTGTGCAACGCCTCCTACAAGGTAATCACTATGAACGAGCGCGGGGTCGATATGCTGCGTGACATTTACGGCATATCGGGCAAAAAAGTCCAACTGATTGCTCACGGGATACCGGATTTACCTTTCGTTGACAGCAACTACTACAAGCACAAATTCGGTATGGAAGGGCGAAGAACGATTTTGACATTCGGGCTGCTCAGCAGGAAGAAAGGTATAGAGGTTCTGTTAAAGGCGATGCCGGCTATAATCGAGGCCGACCCGTCCGTTCTGTACATAGTGCTGGGAATGACACATCCAACCGTATTAAAACACGATGGCGAATCCTATAGATTCAGCTTACAGCGAATAGTAAAAGAATTGCGCTTGAAGGAACATGTGATTTTTCACAACAGGTTTGTAAGCAACGAAGAACTGCACAACTTTTTATGCTCAGCCGACATTTATGTTACTCCATATCTAAGCAGGGAACAACTGACCAGCGGGACGTTATCCTTTGCGGTCGGGACAGGCAAAGCCGTTGTCTCGACGCCTTACTGGGCGGCAATGGAGCTGTTGGCCGACGGTCGAGGCAAACTCGTGAGCTTCGGCGATTCGGAGCAAACGGCTGCGGCAATAATAGAAATCCTTCAGGATGATTCGCTGTTTTATTCCTTGCGAAGACGTGCTTACGAGTACGGCAGGTCGCGAACGTGGCCGAAAATCGGGCAGGCGTACTGGAAATTATTCAGCGCAAAGCGTCTGCCCGTCCGTATTACCGCCAGAACCGCGCCGTCAATGGCCAAAACAATATCAACTATTGAAGTTCCTGAGCCGTCGTTAGCGCACTTGAAAAGACTAACCGACGACACAGGTCTGTACCAGCACGCCAAATTCACGACACCAAATCGCAAATACGGCTACTGCACAGACGACAACGCAAGAGCAGTAATTGCAATGACCAAGTACTACTCACAATACCCCGAGCCAGGCACTCTCGAGCTTTTCGATATATATCTGTCCTTTATTCTGCACTCGCAAAATAACGACGGCTCGGTGAGAAACTTTATGAATTTCGACAGAACCTGGTTAAAAAATGAGCCTATCAACGACGCTCTCGGCAGAGTATTATGGGCGTTCGGGACGGTTATGGCAAAGCCGCCTTCGCCATCGTATTTATCAATAATCAAAGACTGTTTTGACAGGTCCGTAGAATATGTGGAGAAACAGTATCCAAGGGGTATGGCGTATTCAATACTTGGTATGAATGATTACCTCAAGCAGTTTCCCGGCGCCAGTGACATCAAACGCCAATTGACAATAGCTGCAGACGGATTGATAGCACAGTACGAAGAAAACAGTCTGCCTGACTGGCAGTGGTTTGAGGACACATTAACTTACGACAACGCCGTTTTGCCGCACGCGCTATTTGTTGCAGGCCTGACTCTTGGTGACAAGAAATACATCGAAGCTGCGGAAAAAACGTGTGAATTTCTGCTGTCAAATACTTTCAATGGCGAACATTTCAGCTTTGTGGGCTGCAAGGGATGGTACGAACGCGGAAAGACAAAAGCTGCATTTGACCAGCAGCCGATAGAAGCTGCAAGTACGGTTATGATGTTAAGGCCCGCTTACGATGCCACACAAAACAGCAGATATTTAACACTGCAAAGAAAAGCGTTCGACTGGTTCCTGGGCGAAAACGACCTGCATATTCCGCTCTACGACTTTAGAACCAAAGGATGCTGCGATGCGTTAATTCCCGACGGGGTTAACAGCAATCAAGGTGCAGAGAGCACGCTGAGCTTTTTGATAAGCTTATTGGCAATAGTCGAAAGCTACACCATAGCCGACAAGATTGAGGGCGGTAAAGGTGTTTCCCTGGGGCAAGCCCGGCCCATAGAGCAAACAACCAAAAAACCTACACCTATAAAAAGCATATCCGTTAAGGGCAAACCCAAAAAAAGGCAGGTCGAAGAACTTGCCTGATGCTACAGGCCCCAACTCTTCAAGGCATTGCAGAACAAGCATCCGCCATTAGGCGTCCTGTGGACCAACGCAATTGAGCAGTCGGACTGCTATGGGCCTTCCAGCAGGTTGCCGGTTTCCTCGGCGGTCCAGGTGATATCACGGCCAAACCCCGCGACAGTTTGACAGCTTGCTAATGAAAAGAGCACAACAATTAAAGCAAAGACCAAAAGTACTTTTCTAACCATCTTCTCAAACTCCCTTTTATCACCGATAAGCTTATCTCCACTTTGCAGAAATAAGCTCCCGGCAAATTTGCCAAACGTGATTTGTCGCATCCGGCAAGTCCAGCCCCTCCGAGGGGCGGGGCAAGTCTATTTAATCTTATCGGACAAATAGCACAATTCATAACAGTTTATGCTAAAAATAGTTTAAACCGATATCCACCACAAGGTGTGGGGTTTTATGAGAAATTGCTGCTCGCCCCGTTATACCAATTCTATTTGGTCATTGCCGATTTCCCAAGCCTGTCATTCCTGCGAAAGCAGGAATCCAGGCCCTTCCAACCAGTATTATGCTATTATGTGCAATTTTTTCGGCAATTTCTAACTGTGATTGGTTAAGTCTTGTATATCGGAAATTCCGGTCAGAAATATGTTGCATCAGGAGGACAGCGTTGATACACTGACAGGAGGCTATATTACGGATGTAACCGAAGAGGTTCAAATGTGAAATCTCCGGTTACATTCGCAAGCGTATCATGCTGCTCGTTCTATGAGCTGCTGGTTAGAATAGGCTGCTTAGGTAGAAAAGGAGTCTTGCCATGTGTCATTCACGTCACTACGGTTGCTGTGTTGGTTGCCATCATGGGGTCACCAGACGCGGCTTTGTCAAGGGCTGTGGGATGGCCCTGGCAACGGCTGGGTGGGTGCTTTCCGGGATAAGTCCGGCTGACGAGCCAAAGGACAAGCCGGTTCGGGTCAGCCTGGTCTTCTTGTCGAAGCCAGGCGCGAGCTGGCCGTACCCGGGGTTTGATGTTGAGGCCCGGGAGAAGAAAATCCTAAAGCTGCTGAGGGAGGGCTGTCCCGGGGTTGAGTTTGTGCCGGTGGCCGTCCGCAGTCCAGGTGACATACAGAAGGCGGTATCGATGAAGAACCAGGTCGACGGCTATCTGGTCTACGTCGTCACCCTGACCTGGCCCCTGACAGGGGCGATCACAGCGATCGGGAAACTCGGCAAGCCGATGGTCGTGGCCGATGAATACCTGGGCGGGTCGGGTGTGTTCATGGTCGGTTACAGCAGACTTTGCCGGGAGGCCATTCCGGCCTGTGGCGTGGCGACCACACGGATGAGCGATTTGGCAGCGGTGGCCCGCTGCTTTGCGGTTCTGAAGGCCGGCACCAGGCCCGAGGTGTTCGCCCAAAAGTGCCAAGACGTTTACCGGAAGACCTTCGCCCCGGTCGGCGAGATGAAGTGCCTCGAGGACCCCGTCAAGCTCACCGACATCGGTCAGGCCGTTGGGCAGTTCAAGAACTCGCGGTTCTTGATTGTCGGACGTGGCAAGCCGGGCCAAAAGCAAGATTTTCTGGGCGCCAAGGGTATCTACATCGGGTTCGATGAGTTCAACGCCCTCTACGAGCAGGTCGATGGGCACCAGGCCGCCGAGTGGGCCGACCGGTGGATCAAAGAGGCCGACAAAGTCGTTGAGCCCACGCCCGAGTGGATTCGCAAGGCCGGCGCAGTCTACCTGGCCACCCTCGAACTGCTGAAGCGCTACGACACCGACACAGTGACCATGAATTGCCTTGGGGGATTCGGTGCAGGGCGGTTGGAGGCGTATCCTTGCCTCGGGTTCATGCAACTGCTTAATGACGGTGGACACGGCGTCTGCGAGGCCATGCCCGATGATACCTTGAGTATGTTGATGGCCCGGATCCTCACAGGTCGGCCCGGTTACGTCTCCGATCCGGTGCTCGATACGGCGAAAAACCAGATCGTTTATGCCCACTGCGTGGCGACAACCAGGGTCTTCGGCCCCGAAGGGTCGTCGAACATTTATCGCATCCGAACGCTCCACAACCACGACCGGCGGGGAACCTGTGCCCAGTCGTTCTTGCCCGAGGGCTATATGACCACCTCGTTCCGCACCAACTTCACCCGCAAGACCATGGTTATCCACCAGGCAAAATCGGTCGGCAACCTCGACGCCCCCCGCGGCTGCCGCACCCAACTGATCGGCGAAGTTTGTGGCGACATAGGCAAGCTGTTCGATCAGTGGGACCTATTCGGTTGGCATCGCGTAACGGTCTTCGGTGACGTGAAAAAGCCGCTGATTGAGTTCGGCAAGGCCCTGGGGCTCAGGGTGGTAGAAGAAGCGTGACTGCCACTGTCAATAGTAGAAATATCCTCATTTGCCCAGGTGCTAAGAGGCCAAATCACTTGATCTTATAGCTGATCGACATGCCGTCCCGTTTCTCCATAGAGGCTCGGATAATAACCGTGTCGTAGTTGGGGC
>JAUXAH010000722.1 GCA_030614945.1 Phycisphaerae bacterium | reverse complement strand
CTTGATTGCGTAGTCATGCGTCTTATATGAGATGTTATGCGTATCAATATAAACAATGTTAGAGGTGCCACAACATGAATACTATTCACGCCCAGTTGAAGGTTAAACGCGGTAAGACCGTCGCCGTCGAGATACCAGCCGACGAAGAGATTGAACGCATCGCTATGCGCATGCACAAAAGCAGCAAGCTATGTCTTGAGACTATACTCGGCTGGAAGGTGCTCTATCGCCCTCGGGGGCAATCCTCATACTCGACCGTCAGCGTGGACCCTTTCACTGGTAAGCGAGGTCCTCAGTCGGCTCTAAGCAAATCAGCCGTGCCCGCTGAGTTCACCTTCGGTTACGATGCTCCATGGAAGATTGTCCTGTCATGGGAAACCGGAGATAACAGACCACCAACATGGTTCCGTTGCGAGGATAAACTGATTCGAGAGCCCAAACAGGAGACCGGACAGTTGTTCTGACATAGAAATCCGCATTTTTTAAAGCCCCCGCGGCGATTAAGCAGGGCCAAATCTTCAATTTCAGGCCAAAAATGGGGTTTGGGCATTTGCAATGCCATAAAGTCAATTTACTTCGTCATTAAGTCAATTTACTTTGACATAAAGTAAATTTGCTTTGCCGCTAAGTAAGTTTACTTTGTCATTAAGTCGATTTACTTTGCCTCTGCGCAGCGTGCTAAGCGATAAAGTAAACTTGATTTGCCTCTGCGCAGCGTGCGCAGCCACAAAGTAAGCTTACTTTGCCGCCAAAATTCCAGGTCAGGAACCACCTGATACCCCGATATCCTGATACCCACTACCTGATATCCCGATACTCTGATACCTTCCCTCGTCCATCGTCCCTCATCCATCGTCCATCATCTTTGAAAATCTGTGGCTATTTTTTCTTTGTGTCTTTGTTTCTTGGTGGCTGATAATTTAACTCCCCGCGTTCTCTGCGGGCTCTGCGGTTAACAAAAGACTCAGTTCGTTTTGAATTTCGTATTTTGCTCACGCCTGTCAGAAGCGTGC
>JAUXAH010000440.1 GCA_030614945.1 Phycisphaerae bacterium | reverse complement strand
GATCTCCCTCCACCGCTTAATGAATCTCTTGTACGAGGAATGACTTACTACTGGGCTATCGATGAAGAGGATGACCTGGGCAATGTCTTCTACGGCCATATCTGGGAATTTACTGTTCGGGGCTATAAGGCGTTTAACCCCGACCCGGCTGATGAAGCCATATTTGTAAGCCCGGATGTGGTCCTTAGCTGGGGCGCAGGTTTCAATGTGCAATACCACGATGTTTTCCTCGGCACCAGTTTTGCCGATGTCAACAATGCGGTTTGCTCGACCACGCCGGGCATATATAGGGGCCAGCAAACTGCTGGCACTACCACCTATGACCCCGGACCGCTCGAACCCGGCACCGAGTACTTCTGGCGGATTGATGAGGTCACGGGCCGTAAGCCCATGATCCCTTGTAGTGGTGATCCATGCACAGGCGATGTCTGGAGCTTTACCACTATTGCGCCAGAGATTGGTACAATCAGAATGGACTTGTGGTGGAATATCAGCACCAGTCAAGACTCTGTCGCATTCCGACGTTCCGTCTCCACGCTCACGAACCATCCTGATTTCCCTGCCAACCCGGACGATACCAGAATCTTAACTTCGTTTAATTCGGGCATCGGGCTCGGCGAAGAGTATGGCGGCATGATTCACGGCTGGCTCCATCCGAAAGAGTCGGGTGACTATACCTTCTGGATTGCCGTCGACGACTATTGTGAGTTGTGGCTTAGTACCGATGAGAGCCCGTCCAACATGCAATTGATCGCAGGTGTGACCGGCGATTGGGCTGCCCCGTACAGTTGGTATCAATATCCTGCTCAGGAATCTGCTCCCATCCCGCTGGTTAGCGGACAGAAGTACTATATCAGGGGGCTCTGGAAAGAAGGCGACGGAGGCGACCACTGCCAGGTAGCCTGGCAGGGTCCCGACCAGCCGCTGGCGCCGGTAAGCGGCGATCCTCAGGGAATTCCTTACGTCATTCCCGGCAATAGACTGTCGCCGTTTGTGCAGTTGTGGGCCCATACCCCCGATCCAAGGGATGGTCAGGCAGGTGTGCCGACACCAATGTATACCCTTGGGTGGGGCGAGGGAGACGAAGCCGCCGAACACGATGTCTACTTCGGCACCGATAAGGCCCTTGTGGATAGTCGCCATTTCAGCGTATATCAGGGACGCCAGGGGCCAAACACCTTAACCGTAGCGCTTGCCCCGGCAACGTTTTACTACTGGGCCGTTGATGAGGTCAATGACCTTGTTGACCCCGGTCTGTGGCAAGGCAATACTTGGGTGTTTAGAGCGGAGGGAGCTGCCGGTGGTCTGCTTGGTTTGTACTATCACTGGGATAGTGCTCTTCTTCCCCCAACTGTCCCCGGTAATGTTCCACCTGACCCCGGTCCGGCGAATCCCTTCCAGGTATATGTGATGAGCCGCGTAGACCCTACAATCAACTTTCCACGTTCAGATAACTACTGGGCCACGACTGACGACTCGCCGGATCCGAACATCAACCTTGATTATTTCGCGATTAAATGGGTTGGGCACATTGAGACCCCGATAGACGCGAACTATACCTTCTACACCGAGACAGACGACGGTGCGCGTGTATTCATAAATGGTCAACAGATCCTCCCCATCGCTGCGTGGCAGCAACAAGGGATGACCTGGTGGGACGGTTCGATTGTGCTTACCGCAGGGCTCCACGACATTGAATTTCACTTTGAAGAAGGAAACGGTGGTGCCGGTGCTCGGCTGGCGTGGTCGGCGATCCCCTCAAATCCGTTGGATGAGCCTATACCACGGCAGATCATACCGGCGATGTACCTGTGGCCGCCCATGTTTGCCAGCGGCCCGAGGCCGCCTGATGGAGCAACAATCGACGATAGGAAACCTGCCCTTGAGTGGTTCCCGGGACTTTACGCGCTGTATCACGAGTTGTACTTCAGCTCCAGATTTGACGATGTGAACGACCGCAACCCTGCTGTCAAGAAGACCGTGATCGGCGACCCGTGCTATCCTTATCCTGTGGCGAACCCGCCGCTTCAATTAGGCAAGACTTACTACTGGTGTGTCGATG
>JAUXAH010000367.1 GCA_030614945.1 Phycisphaerae bacterium | reverse complement strand
GAGGTTACAAACAGCTATGGATGTTGAAATCGTGTCTTGATGACTTGGAAAGAGACAAAGCACTTGCGGAAAAACGAAAGGCAGGCTAAGATAGGAAAAATGGAACCGTCACCGACTTTCAACTACGGTTGGGACATAATCCCCTACGAAGTTTACTCATTAATCTTTCGCCAAATAGAAAATCCTGCTTTCAGGAAATCCTTGAACGTATCCATCGATTGAAACCTGTACCCATTGGGTATGGCTAATGATAAGAATTGCTGAAAAACTTGGATTTATAAAGGTGCGAGCGGTCACGGTCTGTGCAAAAGTAGGTATTGGAAGAAAGACGGGGCACAAAAAGCCATGTATTCCTGCCAATTTCCAATAAAACTGCCTCGAAAACGAAAATCCTTGATAGTTCAATGTGATTTTGATAAGATTACCGAAGTCGTACGGAGACAATTATGTTTTTTGAGCGTGTAAATGGGGAATCTCAGTTCAGGTTAAATGTTTCTCGGCGGGGTTTCCTGCGTTATGCGGGGATATGCTTTGCCGGGTTGGGGTTGTCGGGATTGATGCGGGCATCTGAGCGTGATGCGGTGCACAGTCGGCGACCTAATATTGTTTATATTATGGCTGACGATTTGGGGATCGGGGACGTTAAGTGCTACGGGCAGGAGCGGTGCAAGATCGATACGCCTAATATCGACCGGTTGGGGTCGGAGGGGATGATGTTTACGGATGCGCATGCTCCGGCGTCGGTTTGTGTGCCGGTTCGAGTTGGGATTATGACTGGGCGGTATGCGTGGCGGTTTGCGCGAACGCGGCCGAACGGGCCCTGGGGATTTCTGAATCCGAGGCTGCCGGCGGGGCAGTTTACGTTGGGGAGTATGATGAGCAGAGCGGGGTACAGCACGCATTATGTGGGTAAATGGCATTTAGGGACGTTGATGCAGACGGTTGACGGGAAGAACCAGGGGCCTGGGAATGTTGATTATACGAAACCGTTGAAGGTCGGGCCGGGGGATTACGGGTTCGACTATAGTTTTATTTTGCCGGGGTCGCTGGACATGTATCCTTATGTTTTTGTGCGGAACGGCGAGTTCATGGGGAGGGTGACGGCTCAGAAGGGGTGGAGTGCTTTTAATCGTGTGGGACCTGCTGCGGAGGATTTCGAGGATGTGAAGGTGCTGGATACGCTTTCGAGGGAGGCGGAGGATGTTATTGGTCGGTGCGCCAAGGCGGCTCGCGGGGGCAAACCGTTTTTTCTTTACTTTGCGCTTACATCGCCTCATACGCCTACCAGTCCCCGGGCGGAGTTCCAGGGCAAGAGCAAACTGGGGCTCTATGGTGACTTTGTTATGGAGACGGACGACTGTGTCGGGAGGGTTGTTGATGCTTTGGAACGGCACGGGCTCGACAAGGATACGTTGCTGATTGTTACTTCGGATCATGGGGCGGCGCCTTATGCGGGGAATATCGCGAAGGCTACTGCGGGGCAGCTCAGGAAACTCGAGCAATTGGGGCACTATTCGAGTTGGATTTATCGCGGGTATAAGTTTTCGGCTTACGAAGGTGGGTTTCGGGTGCCCTTTGTGGTGCGCTGGCCCGGGGTAGTTGAGGCGGGGAGGCGGTGTGACGGACTTGTCGCGCTCAACGATTTGATGGCGACTTTGGCGGATATTTGCGGATTGGAACTGCCCGACCAGGCGGGGGCGGATTCGATTAGTTTTCTTCGGCTCTTGAAGAATCCGGGGACGGAGGCTGCGAGAAAGTCCATGATTATGAAGTCGACGCGGAGTTTCGTTGTTCGTCAGGGGGCGTGGAAACTTTTATTGTGTCCTCACAGCGGCTGCGATGGGCGTTTGGGGAATAAGCCCACGGAGACGGAGGGTTGGAAAGCAGCGTTAGCGGCATTCGGGCGGCTGCCGAATGCCGATGACCTGAAGCGGGCGCCTTTTGTTCAGTTGTTCGATATGGAGAACGACCCGACCGAATCGGTTAACTTGGCTTCGAAGCATACGGAGAAAGTGCGGGAGTTGATCGCTTTGTTGGGGCGGCAAATCGAGGCGGGGCGGAGTACACCGGGGCCAAGGCTGAAAAACGACGTCGAACGCGTAAACTATTTGGGCGGTGTTCCGCAATCTGTTCGAAACATATGGAGGGCCGGAAAATAATTCCGATGAACTAAAAACATTTGCCACACCGGCGAGACCGGGATGATGTGTGGAAAGGAGATCGTCCGCTTGCCAGAAGGATTATCACCGATGCAGCCACCAAAGAACTTAAACCTTGTCGGATAGTATTCAACTATACCAATCATCCTGTCAAAATAACAATACTCGAACGATTGGTAGGTAAAAGTGGTACACTTGCACTTTATAAGCTAACGGTCAAGGCCCTTGAAGCTGAAGATTATCTTTGGGCGCTAAAATTCGGTTCCGGACCGTACCTTCTATTACCGATATTGCTTCGGGTAAGTTCCGTGTCTCTCAGATTCGAGATGTCGATATTAACGATTTGCTCGGCAGAGAAGCTGTCGAGCTTGACCTGCATTTGATAGAAGACTTTGTGAAAGATAAAACAATT
>JAUXAH010000701.1 GCA_030614945.1 Phycisphaerae bacterium | reverse complement strand
GGTTGCCGCATAGGTCGTTGGAGATGTTGCTATAATACGATCGTCCGATTTTCCCCTTATTCTCGAATAGATAGTCCCAGTAGGGGCAGTCCCTCTCTCTAAATAGAAAGAAATAGTGTCTATGTAACCGTCTAAATGGATCTGTTGCCCCATCCTGTAGTCCGTATAAACGTAATAGTATTTCCAAGCATGGGGGGAATTTTTTATCTCTTTTATGAAGGATACATCTTCGCTCCTTTGGTTATTTTCGACAGTCGCTATGTCAACCCACCCGGAATCCCACACGACATTATCAATCAACAACCTCGGCACGTAATTAGCATCGCTGTACTCCGAACTATACCAGTCTGTTTCATAATACTGCGAAGAACCTTCGGTGGCATATCTTAAACCTACACTAACCACACCGTCCTCCGATATCTGATTCTCGACCCAGTTCGTTATATCCCACTCCATCCATCCTGTTGAATTTGGTTTTGTATCTTCTACGCTTCCCAACGCGGGCTGGTTATTCCAAGTTATGGTTGATTCAGTCCACTCGTCATTTTCCACACGCCGTACTTGGATACCTCCCCCTCCGTCTGAGAAAGTCGAGTACAACCTTAATTTGGCCGAAATCACCGCATACAGAGACGAAACATCGAACTTGAGAAAACTACGCATGTTTGACTCGTACTCCCCTGATATTACTGATAAAGAAGTTGCGCTGCCATAGTTATTATTTGGTTGATCCTCGTCTACCTTACTGTCGTCCGTCGCATACACATTGCCATCCGTCCAGACCCAAATTTTCATATTCTCGGCGTTATCCCCAGCATCATCGTCGGTAAACATCGCGGAGAACTCTGGTGTAAAATCTTTTACCTTCGTTGGATTAGTCTGACCCTCTACCAACAGGCCTGTTGGTGGATTAGGAACATCTGGGCCTGGATCTGCAAGGATTACTGGCGCACTACCGAGGATTACAAACACACTTGACATGATTATGAGAGCCAATAGGATCGGACATTCTTTTGTCGCCATTTATTCATCTCCAAGCTAATCTATCAAAGTA
>JAUXAH010000168.1 GCA_030614945.1 Phycisphaerae bacterium | reverse complement strand
TTACCGGATTATCAGTATTGATAACGAGGTTATCTGCGCGTTCTCGCTCAAGAGCAGTCAACTAACACACAAAAAAGAAAAATAAGAATGGTGCAAAGAATAGTGCAGCTCACTAAATAACTTGCATAAATAGCTGTGATGAACTACAATATGTAAAATGCAAAAACCAGATTTAATTTGCGAATAGGAGCATAATAATGGCCAAGCGAACGAATAGTAAAAAACCCAAGGTTATCTGCAGCTTCTGCGGGCGGTCGGCAAGCCAGGCTGACGCCTTCATAGAGGGGCCGAACAAGGTCTTTATTTGTCCGGAATGCGTCGAGCTGTGCCATAACATCATCCAGCAAGACCACAAACGAATCAGCAGGCAGGCCATCAGCCCCAAAGAAATGCCCAAGCCCAGAGAAATAAAAGAATATCTCGACCAATACGTAATTGGGCAGGAACACGCCAAAAAATATATCTCAGTCGCCGTTCACAACCACTATAAACGCCTTCTGCACAGCGATAGTGACGACAGCGATGTTGAAATAGACAAATCCAATGTTCTCTTAATCGGCCCGACCGGTTCCGGCAAAACACTGCTTGCCCGCACCCTCGCCCGCAAGTTGGAAGTGCCGTTCGCAATATGCGATGCAACCACCGTTACCGAGGCCGGGTACGTCGGCGAAGACGTCGAAAACTTCCTGCTGCGACTGCTGCAGTCCGCCGACTACGATATAGAAGCCGCCCAGCGGGGAATCGTCTATATCGATGAAATAGATAAGGTCGGCAAAACCACCCAGAACGTTTCGATTACCCGTGACGTCTCCGGCGAAGGCGTCCAGCAGGCGCTGTTGAAAATGCTCGAAGGAACTATCGCCAATATCCCCCCGCAGGGCGGAAGAAAGCATCCGGAACAATCTTACATACAAATTGACACCACGCAGATACTTTTTATATGCGGCGGAACCTTCGTGGGTCTGGAAAATATCGTCAAGAAACGACTCGGCAAAAAAATGATCGGCTTCGATTCAGAGCTGTCCAGGCAAACCGACGAAAAAACCGAGTACAGCGATATAATTCAGCAGGTCGTACCCGAAGATATCATCGAGTATGGAATGATTCCTGAAATGGTGGGCAGACTCCCCGTAATTACCACCCTCTCGGCTCTCGATGAAGATGCGCTTATAGACATACTAACCAAGCCGAAAAATGCGCTGCAGAAGCAGTATCAAAGATTTTTCGAGATGGAAAATGCCAAGCTTGAATTCACAGACGACGCCTTACACGCACTGGCACAGAAGGCCCTCAAGCGTGACACCGGTGCCAGGGCATTGCGCGCGATTACCGAGGAGCTGATGGTTGATTTGATGTATCAACTGCCGGAAGAGCCCAAGCCCGCAAAATACGTAATTACCCGTGACATTGTCGAAGGCAAAGCCGATTTGTTCACTGCAAGACAAAAAGCAAAAAAAGAATCAGCATAGAATTGATTAAAATTGAGGTTGGATATGTTGCCTAATTCTGAAGTAATTGAATCACTTGTACAAAGCATCGTCAAGGCTGTACATCCGCTAAAGATAATTCTTTTTGGCTCATATGCCAGAGGCAAAACGGACCCAGATAGTGACATTGATGTCTTAGTAGTGATGCCCGAAGGTGTTCATTGCCGGCGGACTGCACAATTCTTATACCGCCAAATTAAAGGGTTAGGGGTTCCCTTTGATATCTTGGTGGCAACACCCGGTGACTTGGAAAAACATAAAGATAATATCGGCTTAATCTATCGAACTGTGCTACAGCAAGGGAGGGAGATATATGCCGCATGAAGCTCATTTTCTGGGAAGCCCAGCTGACTGGCTACGTTATGCCTACAGCGACTTAGAGCTTGCTCGTGTGAAGCGGCCGCCTGAGGTTTTGTTTGAAGGACTTTGCTTTCATGCTCAACAAGCGGCGGAAAAGGCGCTAAAAGCGGTACTCGTTGCTAAGGGTGTTCCTGCTCCAAAAACTCACAACATCAGGACACTCCTGGATTTTTTGCCGGAACACATCATTCCCCCCAGGAAGTGGAAGATGCGGCGAGCCTCACTGACTATGCTGTTATAAGCCGTTACCCTGGTGATTTTGAGTCTGTCGACGAGGAAGAATACAAGCAGACAGTGCGATTGGCAGAAACTGTCGTTCTCTGGGCAGAAAGAATTATCCAGTAGCAAAAAAAGCAAAGAAGTGAGTTTTCACACAGGTAAGAGCTTTTTGGCACAGGCGGTCCGATTGACCCGTTATAAAATTACTCCGAGCCGGCCCGCTCACCCCTTGAGACTGCTAACTGGATGTCCGTTGCGCTGCTTTGAGCAACAGCCGCAAGGGCATATTGAGCCTCACCAAAACAAATACCCTTATCAATACGCAAGGTAACGACCCTGCGCTCCGGCGGCAAACCTCGCAAACGAACATCTATCAATTCAGCCAGTCTCTCGACTATACTCGTATGGCCTGATGCCGGGATTTTTTCCGGGCCAACCGCAAAGGCTATCTTTCCTTTATCTGTCTTCATAACAGTAACGGTAGTCACCTGGGCCCCAGGTTCGGAGTCGCTCTGGGCGAACTCGCAGCCGTCCGGAACGGTAACCGGAAAATTCTCAGCTTCGATGAACTGACAAACCACCAGAAAAAATATAATAAGCAAAAACACAATATCTATAATCGGCGTCACATTAAAAGACATAGGCCTTTTCCTTTTATCCGGGACCCTCTTATTATCACGGGCGCAGAGACTTGTGAACGGTCTCCACCGGCTTTACTTCAAGCTCGCGAATCGGCTGTTTTGGTTTTGACTGTTCAGCCTGCTTTTGCCTTTTGAGGCTGCGCCTTATTTCGGGTATAATATTCTCAGCTTCTACTACCGCATCGCTCACCAGCATCTCAATCCGGTTTCGAAACACGCCGTGTATTGCCAGGGCCGGTATTGCAATAAACAGGCCCCAAAAGGTTGTCACCAGGGCAACGGAAATCCCCTCGGCCAATTGTGCCGGCTGCGGCTGACCGCCGGCCAGCACAATGGCGTTGAAAAGTTTTATCATTCCGAAAACCGTCCCGAACAAACCTACCATCGGTGAAACATTGCCAATCAGATTGACCCATTCAATCCTGCGCAAAAGCCCCCACGCCCGCTCCTGCAGCGATTCGGCAAGCACGTTTCGCATCCGGAACCAATCGCCCCTGCCCTGCGTAACTGCCTTGACAACTGCGATGCTGACAAAATCATTTCGTTCGGCAATTCGTGCTTCTAATTGTCCGTGGCCAAACTGCCGTATTATCTCGACAATCTTCCCGCCTATGCCGGCCGGAAGAAGTTTCTTGCGGCGAATGGTAAGGCAATGCTCGACCGCCAGATAAACAGCAACAAGCGACATCGGCAAAAGCACAAACCAGACAATGGGGCCGCCGGCTATAACAAATTGCTCAAAGAATGTCTGCGTTCCCGCTTGCGCAGGAATGACAGAGCCTGCCGCTGCGTCAGCTCGCCCCTGAGAAAGCAGGGGCCTCGCAGCAACTATTACCGCCAGCACAGCAGCCAGTGCAATGACCAAAAAAACCGTCTTGAATAAAAAGCTCTTACACATCCTTGTATCTCGTATGTCGTATGGCGTATGTCGTATTATGTCATTGCGGGCGCAGCGAAGCAATCTCTATTTCTTTTTTCCTTTTGTGGTTTTTTGTGGCTTTTTTTGATTTTTCAGCGTCATCGGTGATTAAGACAAATTCGCCGCCGCTTTGTTTTGCTATCGCCTCCAGCATCTTACGGTCATCGCTCTGCGGCCAAAATCCTATGGTATTAATCCTTGTCATTGGCGCAAGTCGAGCCAACAGGTTCGCTATTTTCTGCGAAAACCTCTGCACATCTTCGGTTGTCAGCTCGAAGCCATCTGTAAGAAAATAAACAAGCGAAGGGGCGACTCCACCGCCGTCACGAATTTGTACCGCCCTTTCCAGCGCCGCCAGCGCATTAGTTTGCCCGGCCGGTCGAATGGAATCAATAAAATCATACGCAGAGGATTTGGTTTTCGAGGTCGCTCGAAGCAGATTGTCTCCAAATTCAAACAACCTGCCACCGCCAAAAAAGATAATGTAAAAATATTGGTCTGGCTGCAGGTTTCCAATCGATTCCTTGAGCTTCTTTCGAACGTGGACGAATATCCCCCGCATACTCCCCGAACAATCTACAAGATAACAGACTTTACGCTGCTCCGTCCGACTACCGAAAAATTCAATCCTGTGCGGCAAATCGGCGCTGCTCGGCAGCGAAAAAACGCTTTGCGAGTGTACCGGTTTTGCAAAATCCCCAAAGTTTTGCGAACGCGGCTTTAGAGCGCCAAAAATTCGATTTGTCGGCAACAATTTGTCCGTCCTTCTTGCAAACCGGCTTTCGGCAGACTTTTTTATCTTCGGCTTGGGGATTATGGGGGCGGCCTGCAGGAGCTTTTTTATCCGGCTTACTTTAGCCATCGGTGTAGGCCGCTGCTTGCCTTGAGCCCTGGCCCCGGCTTGTTGCCGGCAGGGCGAGAATTTGACCGCCCCAAACGCCGTCAGCACTATCAGGTGCACGACAATCGAGGCCATCCACGCCCAAAATGTCACGCTGCCGCTTCGCCCCGTTAGAAGTCCCTGCCGACAACGGGACAGAGACCTCAGGCGTTTTACTTCTAACGGGGTTCGATTGGCCCAAACCATCCTTTGGTTCATCGATACAGACAAAAAATACTCCGTTATTCTATTCTACAACTTCGACGAGAGAGTGAACCGGCACCAATAAATCATAGATAAATATCGCATCACTATCGTGCAGGCGAATACATCCTCTTGAACTTTCGGCCCCAACTGTTTCCGGCTCCTCGGTGCCGTGAATGCCAAAGCCCGTCCTGTCTTTGGCAGCTCCCTTGATACCTTCCAATCCTATCCATCTCGACCCTAAAGCATAACCCCGCTCCCCGTAGTGAAGAAGTTTATGCGTAACAGGGTCACGCCAGGGCGGCTTTATCAGCTTGCCTTCCAATTTGACACGCCA
>JAUXAH010000271.1 GCA_030614945.1 Phycisphaerae bacterium | reverse complement strand
TTCAGCACCGGCTCAGTTGAATTTTCCCAGACCTGTTTGAAAGTTTTATCTTTAACGCTACCAACCGCATAATTTCGCCAAAATTGGTCGGCGTGTACGCTGCCATCCCAACCAATGCAGGCGATTTTCTCTCCGATTTTATTGCCGCCGTTGGCAAGCAAAAGCTGTCCGGTCATCTCGTAGTTTTGAGTTTTGAGTTTTGAGTTTTGAGTTTCTCCGGCCATCTTTACGAGAAGATAGGGTCCATCAGCGTGATTGCCCACAGTAAGCACCTCGTCTATCAGGCCTTTGCGGGCAAAATCATCGGTCTTTTGTATTATTGTATCGACAGTTTGCCGGGTTTGTTCGGGGGTTAGACTTTGGCTCTGAAGCTGCTCCGCCCTGCCCGCTCTTATCAGATGGTAGAAGCAGATTCGGCGGACACCTGCCTTAGCAGAGATATCGAAGACGGTAGGGATTTGGGTGCTGTTTGCTTTTGTTATAGTAAAACGCAAGCCGGTTTTTATGCCCGCCTTTTTGCAATTTTCAATTCCTGCCAGGGCCGCTTTGAAACTGCCCTTTAGCTGTCTGAAGTTATCGTGGAACTGTTCATCTCCATCAATGGAAATACCCACATAACTTACGCCAGCGGCGGCAAGCTGCCCGGCGGTTTCCGAATCGATCAATGTGCCGTTGCTGGAGATGACGGTTCGCAGCCCTAATCGCCTCGCTTCCGCCAACAATTCAAATAAATCGTTGCGCAGCAATGGTTCGCCGCCGCTAAATAACACGACCGGACAATTCACCTCCACAAGCTCCGACAGTAATTGCCTGGCTCGCGGGGTAGTCAGCTCATCGGTATAATAATCAGGCTTCGAACTACTGTAGCAGTGTAAACACCGCAAATTACACCGGCTGGTACAATTATAAACAATCACGGGGCCAAATGAATTTTCCCTCCGATATCGCAAGTCGTCAGACTTACCTGCCAGGCCACAATATAGCTTTGAGATATTTATCATTCGTACGTTCCTTCTATGGCAGCAAGTAAGCCGTCAGTAGTATGCTCTCTCGCTGTTACGTCAACCCTGACGCCAAGATTTTTTAATTGTTCGGAAGTTACCGGCCCAATCGACGCTACTTTAACATTACTTGAATTTACTAAATCGCTCTGGATTTGCGCGAAAAAGCCCTTGACCGAAGAAGGACTTGCAAAGGTCAGCCAATCAATCTCACCTCTGCTAATCATTTCTGTTAGCCACTTACATTCGCTTTTCTCTGTTACAACGGTGTAAATAGCTACATTATCGACTTTGGCTCCGGCCTGCTCCAACAGCTCGCCAAGCTCATCTGAGGCGAACTGCGAGCGCAAAAGCAAAATCTTTTTGCCTCGTAAATTCGCAAAGCCGATTAGCTGTTTGCCAAGTTCCTTACCGGTAAAGACAGTCGGGACAAAATCGGCTTTTATGCCGAACTCGTCTAATTCAGCCGCGGTTTTACTGCCTATTGCAGCAATTTTCGCAGAACCAAAAACGCGGCTATCCTTCTGCAAACTTTGTAAGCAATCGAGGAAAATGCTTACGCCGTTTGCACTGGTAAAGATTATCCAATCATATTCTGCGAGTTTGGCAAGTGTCTGCAAAAAGTGACTTGTCTGCGTCAACAGCTTGATTCTTATTGTCGCAAATTCTATCGGATTGCCGGCACGCTTAATAATCTTAGCCGCAAAACCGGCATTGCCGGGAACGTCCCGCGTTACAACAATGTTCCTGCCAAATAACGGCTTTTTCATAAACCAGCTCAGCTTCGTGTTACTATCTGCAGCAGCGCCGATTACCACTATCGCGGGCGGTTCAGTTTTTTCCTGCTTACACTTTTCGCTTATCCGGCTAAGCGAAGCCTTTGCAACCCTTTGACTGGACAAGGTAGCATCAGCAATTACCGCGGCCGGCATCTCTTCGGCCATACCGTTTTTTATTAGCTGCTCGACAATAAAATCCAGATTGCCCATCGCCATATAAAAAACTATGGTGCCGGGGAATTTGGCGAGCAGGCGCCAGTCGATATTAGTATTGGCTTTATTATCTGCTTCTTGGCCGGTGATGAAAACGACCTGCGAGCTGTAGTCCCTGTGGGTGAGCATAATGCCTGTATACTCAGCGGCGGCGATAGCAGCGGTTACGGCCGGCACTATCTCAAAATCGATTCCGGCCTCGGCGAGTAATGCCGCCTCTTCAGCGCCTCTGCCGAAGATGCAGGGGTCGCCGCCCTTTAGCCGGACTACGGTTTTTCCGCTGGATGCCTTTTCGATTAAAAGGTTATTGATTTCCTGCTGCGTAAAGGAACCGCTGCCGATTCTTTTGGGGACGTGTATAATCTCCGCATTGGGGCCGGCGTAACTCAATAAAGCTGGATTGGCCAACTTATCGCAGATTATACAGTCGGCGGCCTCGAGAAGTTCTGCGCCGCGAACAGTAATCAAATCCGCCCGCCCCGGCCCAGCACCAACCAAATATACGAAGCCCTTCTTTTTTGCCTTTTTAACCACAGATTTCACTGATTTCATCGAAACACTGATTTCACCGAATAAAAAATGGTATGCATAGCATACCCAACAAATCTATCCAATCACGCTAATATATCAAATCCATCTTGAAATTGCAACTGTTTTGGGTCTGGGTTGGCATCATATACCATCGCCGTGCCGGCGAGGGCTAAACGAGCCCCAGTGAAACTGAGGGCGAAATACTTTTGAGATTGCCAATCCGCCGCAGGCGGACTTCACAGGCCTCGCAATGACACTGCAGCAACTTACGGCAGTTCAAGGAAACCCCGCAATGAATTGCGGGGCTAAATATTTTTGTTTTTATAATTTGTTTCGCGTTTGCTCAACTTTAGTAGCTTGTTTGAGTATCTTTTTTTCTTTTAAGGTTAAGCTATGGATGCCGGAGTCGTGGACCTTTTGCAAGATGCGGTCGAGCTCCAATTTTAGATTACGCCGGGCAGCCATTTTCTTTTCCCATTGGCCGGCCCGGACTTTTAATTTCAGTTTATCTCGCCAGGACTCTGAGACCACGTAAACCACGCCTGCCGCCATGCCTGCGAGATGAGCTGCTTCGCCGCCGGCATTATACCCACCAAATAGGTTCATAATGCTGATGAATGCAAGAATTACTGCCAGAATCCATAATCGCATAGGGAATACAAACATCAGCAAAACTACGGCGTTGGGAAATAGTATTGCCCCTGCAGCAAGTATTCCAAAAATCGCTCCGGAGGCACCAACCATGGGGCCTATCCGTAGCCAGCCTGCATGAGCCAATAGTGAGTACAACACCCCTCCCGCAGCCCCACACACGAGATAAAAAACCAAGAATTTCTTGCTGCCCCAGACTCGCTCAAGCATAGGGCCAAAAAAGAATAAGGGAAGCATATTAACAAAGATGTGGCCAAAGCCGCCATGCAAAAATTGATAAGTTACGAGCCTCCAAGGCTGCAAAGACATTCCCACGCTGGC
>JAUXAH010000295.1 GCA_030614945.1 Phycisphaerae bacterium | reverse complement strand
GCTTTTAAGTGGTATCGCGGGACAATCGGCTTTGGATTGTCCGGCACGATGCAAAAAATTTGAAAAAAAGTCTTGACTTTCAGAAACTAATCTGGTTAAATAACACCATCAGCTTGGGGGCTGTGAGAAAACTCATCAGTAGAAGCAATATTTGTTTTGCTTTGTAGCTATTTTGTTCTGTGTAAGAAGTTTGTGTAGGGACACACGTTGAAAATAAGGTCGATGTAGGGGCAGGTCTGCGTGCCTGCCCTGAGGGCAACCACAGAGGGTTGTGACTACCAAAAATCGGGGGGCAGGGAAAACTCCGTTGGGAAAAGAAAACTCAGGATGCAATAACGGGAAAGTTCTGCGCGCATAGCAAGTGGGCAAATGCGTGTATTGATATAAAGCTTTATCGAAAGTTTTTTTGTCTTCGAAGGAAGGTGAAAGATGAGGAAGGTAATTGTACTGATGGCCCTGGTGCTTCTGCCGGCGCTGAGCGGCCCGGCCAACGCAGACCTAATGGCAATCTGGGACTTTGGCCCAAATCTGGGTGGCTATACCGAAGATGTAACCACAGAGTATGTTATCGGCACGCCCACTCTGGTCTTAGATGGTGGTAGGAAGGATGAGAACGGAAAGACCGGCGTCGCCTATCTTGATGCCGAGGGGACACTTCATCTTGGCGGCGGAGATTACCGAGCCGCCGCCTGGGATGACGTCAGAGTTACGGGTAAAGATGCCGATTGGATAATGACAATCAACACAACAGGCTGGCAGGATATGGCAATCAGGTGGGATTATCGTTCCCAGGAATCTCAGACCTTTGATTTGGATTATAGAGTTGGCGGTTCCGGCGACTGGATAGCGATAGTAGAGGATAAACCAATCACACATGATAATACCTGGGATATTTTTAGTTACAACCTGTCCTCCATAACTGCAATTGAAAACCAGTCCATTGTTGAGTTTCGTATGTACGACCTCGACGAGAACGGAAACAATGCGTATCGGTTCGATAATCTTGAAATGACCGGTGTTCCCGAACCTTGCTCCATTGCTTTGCTTGGCATAGGCGCGTTAATGGCTCTTACCCGGAAAAGGCGGTCCGCATTGAAAACTAAAAACTGAAAACTAAAAACTGTTGGGAAGGAAGGTGAAAGATGAGGATGATAAGAAAAATCGGGTTCTTTAGTTTATTGGTTGTTGCAGCATTATTCGTCCAGGATGCAGCTGCGACGCTCACCAGCTCGCATTACGATGGCAGTACATATTATTACACGCCCGGGGGTCTTCATGGACGTATAGATTTTGCCGTTTATGATACGCAGACCTACCCGGACGAATTCATTGGGGCTGGTGGGTTTCAAGCGCCCGGTTCAGGCCGATACATTTACGCATATCAGATATTCCATAATCCCGGTGTCAATCCGGCGATTTCGTATTTCGCCATATTAGGTATCGGGGGAGCTCCGGTAGATGGCATCGGTTGTCAGGACGACCAGAGCGGCGGTATAGCGTCGAGCGACGAATATTTTACTCCATCAGAAGGAGTCTGGGAGTTTCAAAACGAACACGGACAAGGCATTTTATTTGCCGGTGAGCATTCATGGTTTTTGGTGTTGAGCAGTGAGACTGACTGGGTTGTAGGCGAATACGAGATAAGAGCTGCCGGCGACTTGCCGGTTCCTATACCTGAGCCTGCTATGATAACACTGCTTGGCATCGGCGGCGTGCTGACGATTTGTGCAAGACGAAAAAGGTCTGCTTAGTGATATGGGGCTTGTTTGCACAATTAAATTTTATAACAAGAGTGGGGGCGGTAATGAGACGCTATAGCTCGATATTCATTAGATGGCGGGCGGTAATATTAGCTGTTATGTTTATTTTGTGTGCATTGCTTGAGCCGGCGTATTGTGAAACAGACGGCACTGCGCTTTTGCTTCAGCAAACACCTCCCCAGGGCGGCACAATAACTCCGGATGTAGGGGTCCATCACTTTGACCTGAATACGGATGTTACTTTGACGGCGGTTCCAAGGCCGGGCTATCAATTCGTTTATTGGCTGGGTGATGTGAGTGACCCGACCGCAAATAGAACCGTTGTGTATCTTGATGCGCCGAAAATCGTCATTGCGATATTTGAGCGGGCTGAATATAAATTTTTGGATGTGCAAGAGAGGGCACAGAGTGCACCTGGCGGTGGTTTGTTCGCCGGTGCCGCGGATTATGCCCGGCATGGATTTTTTGGGGGAGGTGGTAGAAGGCCGAATGGGCCGAGACCGCCTGACCAGGAGCCGCAGCCGGAGCCGGACGACGATGACTTTCCGGTGCCGATACCCGAGCCGGCGACGGTTTGCCTGCTGGGCCTCGGCGGATTAATCCTGCTCCGCAGAAAACGCAGGGCATAACAGAACTGTTTACAAAGCCGGTGCAAAAGCAGTAGCGGTTGTACCGAGGGAGTATTTGATAGGGCCTGAAATTGAATTCGTCCCCCCCCCATAAGGCAAATTGTGTTATCAGGCCAACAGTCCTCGAAAAGCTCGATTTCTAACGGGACTCGAATCTATGGCCACAGGTATCCGCAGTAATAAACTCGGATTCAGTTCTCGGGTATTTTCTGCAATTTAACGGGCGGATTGTGTAAATAGAGCAATAAGGTTTCCCGTCCGGTTTGTACTTGAGGAAGGGACAGACGTTAGGCAATTTGCAGCACGCCCCGCAATTAACACATTCGCCTTTGCGTCTTTTAGAAACAGGCAGTACTGAAGTAAAAATTCTTTTTATTTTAGCAGACCAGGTATTTCTTCTTTTATCAGCCATAATCCGGGATTTCTTAAACAAATGCTCTTGTCACGGGGCCTGTTCTGTCAAGCTGTGCTGATTCGGGTCAATCGCAAGGATATCAGAAGCAGATTTATAGTAAAGTGATTGTTCTTCTTTTACTAAGGCGCAAATTCGCTGAGCAATCTTTTTAGCTTCCGCCAATTTGCCCTCATCAGCGAGCATTTGCATTCGTACCGTAAGAGCTGGTGGATGATCGGGATATTTCTTGAGGATACGCTCAGCGGCTGATTGGGCTTTTTGAGGGTTGTTGCACTCAAGAGCATAGATTACAAACCCCGATGAAAAGTAGTCATATAATTCCTGTGGAGCATTCCGTTTCAGTTCTTCCATAAAGCTGACCATCACCTCGTCACCGGCCTTTTCATACCTCAGTTTGAATAGCCATA
>JAUXAH010000584.1 GCA_030614945.1 Phycisphaerae bacterium | reverse complement strand
AGCGCACTTCGGCAAATACACTATAAGGCAAATGAAAGAGTACCTGGCCCAGCGCCGAATACCAGTGAATCTTTAAATTGACTACTCATATTGGGTTCCCATTTTGCAGCGTTCGACGGTTCTCGTTAAAAGTGTTAGATTTGTGCCTCAATAGAAAAAGATTAACCGCGGAGAACGCTGAGATCGCAGAGAAAGAATTAGATATAAAATTCAAAACTAAAAAGTGTAAATTGAACTCGGCGGTCTCTGCGAACTCGGCGGTAAAGAATAAGGAGGTTGTAATGGATTGCAAAAAATTTATAGAAGAACAAATCGCTCACATTAAGCAGACGGTCGGCAAGGCAAAGGCAATTAACGCGCTGAGCGGCGGAGTGGACAGCTCCCTCGTTACAGTGCTCGGACACCGTGCCCTGGATAACCAATTGAGAACTATCTTTGTTGATAATGCCCTGATGCGCGAAGGTGAACCGGAGCGGGTTGTTAAGGTTTTCGCCGAAATGGGCATTGACGTGGAGCTGGTAGACGCCCGGGAAGAGTTTCTTTCAGCACTGGCCGGCTTGACGGACCCCGAAGAGAAACGACAGGCCATTACGGACACGTTTTACTCAAAGCTTTTCGGCCGGCTTGTCAGGGAATCCGGCGCAAAGTTTTTACTGCACGGCACGATTCTTACAGATATCGAAGAGACCGTAGCGGGAATCAAACGCCAGCACAATATTCTGGCCCAGATTGGCATTGACCCGGAAGCCGCCTACGGTTACTCGGTAATTGAGCCGCTCAAGACCTTGCGAAAAGACGATGTTCGCGAGGTAACAAAATTTTTAAAGTTACCGGCGGAAATCTCACAGCGGATTCCTTTTCCCGGCCCGGCGCTGGCGACGCGGATTGTCGGCGAAGTAACTCTAAATCGGCTCGAAACCGTGCGCACCGCCACGGCTATTGTGGAAGAGGAACTCTCCGATAGTGGAGCGTTTCAGTATATGGCAGTTCTGCTGAACGACCGGGCGACTGGCATCCGAAACAACAAACGGGAATTCGGGCAGATAATTGTGGTCCGCTGCATCGAGAGCGTCGATGCCCGAACTGCAACTGTAACACCGCTGCCGTGGGACAAGCTCAACCGGATTTGTGAGCGAATCACCAAAATAAAAGGGGTCAACCGCTGCTTATACGATTTGACGCCGAAACCCCCTGCAACTATTGAATATGTTTGAGCGTACGCCTAAGTATTTCCCAGGCAAGTCAGATAAGCGTGCGAGAAACTGAGGCCTGCGGTTTGTTAGTTTTGCGTTAAGGCCCGTTAGATTTTTACCATCCTTTTTCACAGAAAATCACAGGACAGTTCGTAACAATACATACAGGTTCAGCAGACGCCTTTTTTATTGCGTAACTTCAGAGATGCCATTACAATTGGCCGCGATGGAAAAAGA
>JAUXAH010000451.1 GCA_030614945.1 Phycisphaerae bacterium | reverse complement strand
GCTTGGCTCCCCATCGATGCCAGAGGGAAGGGGTCGCCCTTCGTCCCCGCGCCCGTCTTCGGCCGTCGTCGGGCCGTGGTCGGGCAAGGCTCCATCTCGGCCCGCCTCCGGCGGCGAGGTGGCCATTGGGGCCAGGAAGTCGTCGCAGGGTGGGGGAGTCCAGGGGGGTCGTTCCAGGGCAGGCGGTCGGGGATCTCGGTCGCTCCGGCGGCCCCGTGGTGCGGGGTCGGGGCCGCCTCCGCTGGCAGGCCCCGTGGCGTTCCAGGGCAGGTGGTCCACGCGTGGATCGTGACGGCGAGGAGGGTCCAGGGCGGTCCGATCGCACTTTCCAGGGCAAAAGTGGCAGGAAATCGAGCGCCAAAGGCATCCCAGGTAAGGGTCTTGGCCCGTTTTCGTGCACAGAAAGCACCTGGCGACACCTCCAGGGCCAGCGATCGCTCCCAAACGTGGCCACGGCCGCCGGGCGCCACCGGCCACCAGGAGAGAACCACCCCAGGAGACGAGTGTGGTCAAGCAACCCCCCCCCAACACCCAACACGTACTTGGTGCGGGGTTGGGCGGGCGAGGTCTCGGCGGGGCGAGGGGGCCTCGGAATCGGTCGCGGAAACGACAAAGTCCTCGGCGGAAGCCGCTGCGACCCCATCCCCAGGCCATCGAGAAGCTGCGCGAAGGTCGTCGCCGCGAGGCCGCAAACCAGCCAAGAGCGTGCCAAAAACGGCCCAGAAATTGAGTGGAGAGAGGGCAGAGAGAGCCAGGATGCGGCCCAAAACAACAGGGGGGCCAGGCCGCTCATTTTTCCCCCTCCCGGTGGAGCGGCCTGGCCCCCCTTCGCCGCCCGCCCGGATGAGGGAGCGCCCTCTCTCGCCGCGCCGCCGCCTTTCGGGGCCACCGGCCCCGCGGCCCCCTCAACTCGCCCCGCCGCCGCCAGATCGCTGGCTTCGCCCGCGCGGGGAACCGTCGCCCGACCCGCCTGAACGCCTTCGGCTGGGCGGACGGGCGAACGGTCCCCGAATGCCCCTTCGGGGCACGGCGGCGGGGCGGGGGGCCGAGTGCCCTTTAACGGGCACGGCGGCGCGGCGGGGCGCGGGTGGGCGGCGGTCAAAAAACGGGCCGCTTCCTGGCTCTCTCTAGCCCTCTCTCCCGCATTCATCTGGCGGTTTCTGGCCCGCACTTGGCCCGTTTTCGGCCTCGCGGCGACGACCTTCGCGCCCGTCATCGATGCCCTGGCGACGGGGTCGCAGCGGCTTTCGGCGACGGCCTCGATGGCCTCCTGGTCCGATCGCGCCAAGGTTTCCTGCGGACTTTGGTGTTTCCGCGACCGATCTCGACGGTCCGAGCTGCTGACGGCCCCGCTCCCCCCCAACCCGCCACCAAACCCTTGATGCTGGGTGCGGGTAGGCGGCACGTACCTGGTCGCTCCAGGAGCGGGAGATCTCCGGCCACGGGTTGGCGCCAGGCGGCCGTGGCCACGTTTGGGAGCGATCGCTGGCCCTGGAGGTGTCGCCAGGTGCTTTCTCTGCAGCAAAACGGGCCAAGACCCTTACCTGGAGTGCCTTTGACGCTCGAGGTTCTGCCACTTTGCCCCTCGAAAGTGCGCTCGGACCGCCCTGGACCGCGAACGGAGAGCTGCCGGCACGTGAACGGAGGCCTCCTGGACGCTCGCGCGTGGGGATCCTCGCTGCTGGAGCTTCCGCCCTGGAACGGCCGCCTTCCTCCTGGATGGTCGCCGACCGTCTGCCCTGGAACGACCCGCCTGGCCAGCCCCAAACCGCGACGACAGCCTCAACACAGGCTCCCCCTCGGCGCGGGGAGCGGCCCACCCTGCCTGCTGGAGCGAAGCGCCCCGCCGAACGACCCCGCTGGGCCCCGCCGACCACCCGCCGACGGGCCGCGAGCCGCCGAAGACGGGCGCGGGGACGAAGGGCGACGCCTTCACTCTCCGATCGAGGGGGAGCCAAGCGGCCCCGCGCCCGCCCATTTGACAGGCGAAGACTGCCCGCTTGC
>JAUXAH010000617.1 GCA_030614945.1 Phycisphaerae bacterium | reverse complement strand
GTCGTGTGCATCGGCTCGAAGGTCGGCACGGAGGAGCACGTCCTGATGGACAAGGACGAGAAGAGGATGCTGGAGGAGTTCAAGAAAACGATCGTGGAGGGCGACGTGCTGGTTGGCTACAACATCGGCTTCGACATAGGCTTTTTGGTTCTCCGATCCCTGAAGCACGGGGTCGGCGTGGGGGAACTGCTGGGGCACACGCAGGTAGACCTCATGCAGAAGGTGCTAGAACTCACGAAGGAGAGATACGTTTCGCTGAGGAAGGTTGCCCTCTGCTTCGGGCTGGACTACGGGAAAGCCAACGGTGCGTCCGTCCCCGAGTTGTGGGAGATCGGGGAGCACGGATCCATAAGGGAGCACTGCCTCTCGGACGTGCGGCTCACGGAGCAGCTTTTCGAGAAGCTGAAGCCCTTGGTGATCAAGCTGGCGACCGACCCACAGAAGGACTACATGCGGCGCTTGAGCATACTTTTTGACGATAACACCACCAAGGACGAGGCGTCGAGGCTGCTAGACGAGTCCATAAAGAAGGGTAGGAAGTGAAGTGCAAGTGGCTACGCGAGGACGGTACGTGTGTGCTGGACGGCCTGCGGTGCGTCGAGGTGTGCGAGTACTTCGAGCGAGAATCGTATTCCCACGGGGATGAAAAACTTGGCCGAGACCCCGCAACGCGAAAAGCCACAACATGAAACGAGTTCGCTCTACATCCCCTGCCCATACAGGAATGGCGAAGTCGTGCCAGTAGAGGAGTGCCGGGAGTGCCCCCCCAAGAGGAAGGAGAATTGCCCAAATTTATCAGGCTATTAGATGGGGTAGAGATGCACAGGACAAATATCGAATGGGTCAGAAATCCCGATGGGACCAAAGGTTTCGTTTTGAATTTTATAACTGGTTGCCCACGTCATTGCGTCTTCGAGAATGGGGGAAGGTGCTACGCCCAGAACTTGGCGAACGGGCGGCTCAAGCAGATATACCTCGCTAACACGAATGTCGCACCGGGTTGCGATCCCGCTGATCCGTTCTCCCTCAGATTTTGGCCCGAGCGGTTGGACGGACCCCGCAGACGGAAGAAGCCCGCCATGATATTCGTGGACAGCATGGGCGACGAGTTCGCACCGGGCGTACCGAGGCCATGGCAGGATGCGGGGTTCGAGGTTGAGAGGGAGTGCCCTCAACACATTTTCGCTCACCTGACTAAATTCCCCAGAAACTTGGCGGGGCGCAACCCATGGCCCGACAACGCCTGGGTGGGGGTGTCAGCGATAAACAACGAGATGGCGATAAAGGCGATCAGGTGGCTCGCGGGGGTCAACGCGCCCGTGAAGTTTCTTTCTTG
>JAUXAH010000664.1 GCA_030614945.1 Phycisphaerae bacterium | reverse complement strand
GGTCTAATTAAAAAGGGGGGAAGAGGTTGAGGTTCGTAAGGCGATATCTCGTTCCGCGGCTGATACAATATGTGCTTGTGATATGTCTGGGGGTTACGGTGGTCTTTTTCATCCCCCGGCTGATGCCTAGCGGTCCGGTCGAGGCCCAGATCGGTATCATTCTGGCCCAGGGCGTTTACCTGGATCCGGCAGCGGTGGAGGAAATGATGAGCGCACTGCGAGAGGTGTATGGTTTGGAAGCGGGATTACTTGAGCAGTATGTTTCATTCTGGAGGAGGCTTTTCACCGGTGATTTTGGGCCTTCGTTGTTCATGTTCCCGACCACTGTTAGCGAGTTGATAGGCATAGCCCTACCCTGGACGGTCGGGTTGCTCGTCGTGAGCACGGTGTTGGGCTGGAGTATTGGGACCATAGTTGGTGGACTTGCCGGGTACTTCAGGCGGAGCAGGCTACTAAAAATAATCGATGGAGTGGCAATGTTCATCCGCCCGATACCCTCTTACATATTAGCCCTGATACTCCTCATCCTTTTTGCCTATCTACTTCCCGTATTCCCTCTTGGAGGAGGCTATACCATCGGTATGAGGGTTGCCTTCACCTGGAGCTCGGTTACGGGCATCCTCAAACACGCCTTTCTTCCGGTCATGTCCCTGGCCCTGTTGGGCGCGGCAGTAAACCATCAAACCATGCGGCTCATCGTCCAGAGTGTTAAAGACGAGGATTACATACGGTACGCAAAAATTGGGAGCGTCAAGGAACGAACAATCTTCGCCCGATACGTGATGAGGAACGCCATACTACCCCAGATCACCGGGCTCACTCTTGCCCTTGGGCAGATATTCGGTGGCGCCCTGATCACGGAAATCGTCTTTGTCTATCCCGGGATAGGCTCCCTGCTTTACCAAGCTATTATAACCACCGACTACAACCTGATTATGGGCATTACCACCATCTCCATCGTAGCCATCGCCACATTAATTTTGATCATCGACCTTTTGTACCCGTTGTTTGACCCCAGGATAAGGTTAAAATGAACCGGAAAATAGGCTAAATGAAGACATTAAGAGAGCTCTTCAAGGACAGACGGTTCAGTCTCGGCGCGGCCGTGTTGTTCGTGCTCGCCGGGCTTGCCCTTCTCTCGTTTTTTTCGCCCTATGATCCCACCGAGTGGCGCGTAG
>JAUXAH010000686.1 GCA_030614945.1 Phycisphaerae bacterium | reverse complement strand
TATTCGAAGATGTCGAAAAAATCCTGAAAACAGAAGGCCGAAACTGTGTCGCTGTGAAAAATCTTACAATAGCAGACAGCCGGCTAAAAGTGGTTATCAAACGCCACCACCCCCAGGCCGGTCTGCGCCAATTCTTTCGTTCGTTTCGACCCGGCAAAGCCCTGCGAAACTTCAAAACCGCTCTTAAACTACTTAGCTGTGGCATCCCGGTAACGGCTCCCTTTGCAGCTTTGTACCAAAAACGGAACTTACTTACCAGACAGAGTATTTACATTACCGAATATTTCGAAAACAGCTCTGAACTCTACACTTTTGCTTCCCAACAATTACCAAAAATCCCGGTCGGCCGGTTTGCATTAAAAAAAGAGTTTTCTCATCAGCTCGCCGCTATATTAGCCGCGCTGCACAAAAATGGCCTATGGCACAGGGACTCAAAAGCCAGTAATTTTATAGTTGTCCCGCGTCACGGGGCACGGGACACGGAACACGAATACAGAATATTGCTCACCGATATGGACGGAGTAAAGCGGTATTTTCTGCGGCGCAGAAGCCGCCAATTTCGCCCATTATGGCAGCTTGCCGCTTCGCTTACGCCTGTATCTGCCATTAACCGAACAGATTACTTGCGGACCTTTACAGCTTATTGTAACCTTGTCGGCCTCGAGCTCTCGCAGCGCCGCCGGATTTTCCGTGAGCTTGCAAACCGGGCCAAAAAAAAATCAAAAATCAAAAGTCAAATGTCAAAATGACAAATCAAAAATTAAAAATTTCAAAAAAGCTTTGCATTTTAATAGGTAATTTTGCATTTTACATTTTAATCTTTGCACTTTTTTATTATGTCTGAAAGTTTGAAAAACATCTTGATAATAAAGCCCAGCTCACTGGGCGACATAGTCTTGGCTTTGCCGGCCCTTACAGCTTTGCGCAAAAGTTTTCCGGATGCAAAGATTAGTTGGCTCATCCGGCCGGAGTTTGCACCAATACTTGAAAGCCATCCTCATTTAACCGATATCATTCTTTTTGACCGCAAGCTCCTCGGCAAAGCCTGGTACCACCCCGGAGCATTCGCCTCTCTTGTGTCGCTTATCCGCCGCCTTCGCCACAGC
>JAUXAH010000455.1 GCA_030614945.1 Phycisphaerae bacterium | reverse complement strand
CTCGGCTTATCAAGTAACAGAGCCGTGTCTATGTCTTCGGCCAGCTCCTGCCGATTAATACGAGCAGTGCGCAGATGCCTTCTCCTGACCTCTGCCTCGGTCTCACCCAGCTGCGCATAAGAGCCGCAGCCGTAAGCCAGGGAAACCAGAGCACACAATATAATACCCAAAACCACTTTACACACAAAAATAGAGACGTTTTTCATCGTTTTACCCTCTGGGCGGCACAAAACCCACCATTGATTACCTGTTTATTATAGCAGCTGCCGGCTCGCCTGTCAACCCCGTTAAAAATTCTATAACGAATAATATAGGACAGAAAGGGGCGATTTCTAACGGGGTCAATGCAAAAAGGCTTCCTCACTTCGCTGCCACCGTACAGAATCGGGGCTGGTGCCACTGTAACCGTTTACGCAAGGAAGAATTCAAGGATTTTACGTCCGGAAATATAAGACGAAAATTTCTAATATCCTCCAAGAAAAAAACAATTCTTCTGAAATGACCATCCTGATATGTCGATAATTTTTCTGAAACGGATGGAATACTAACGGAGGAACCGAAAAATTCTCATTATAGGTGTACCAAATATTTGGGGCGTGTCATGGGGACGGGCGAGGAAACAATTTCTGCTTTACTCTGCCTAAGTCAGGCGTACGGGAAGAAGTTTCTCCTTAGTCCGAGCTTACGGCTGACTGACCATCTGCAAGCTGGCCAGGGCAACAAACTTGTCATCAGCAAGTTCAAAAATTCCGTCAAGGCCGGTTACCGTAAAGATACCTCTGGTCGCGGCGGCAACGCTGCAAAAAACAAGCCGATGCCCACAATCAGCCAACAGCTTGCGCAGCTTCAGCAGATTCGAGATACTTGAAGAAGTTACAATATCGACGCTGGAAAAATCAATTACCACGTCACAGTCACCTCTGTCACGCACGATTTCAATAACGCTTTTGAACTCATCAGCCATTTCTGGTTCCTGGGGCAAGTCCACAAGAACGATATTCTCCGACCAGTTTTGAATTCCCATTTTAATCTCCTTTTTTAACTCATACGGCCTTCGCGAATTTCGGATGTTTTATCGGCATAAATCTGGGCCAGGTTAAGCAAAAAAACCAACAAATGCGGCTTCACCTTAAAATCCCGTAGTTTCCGCGATTATCAACTTTTTTTGAGACCAGGCAGAATGAGTTATACCTGATTTAAGGAGGAGAAAAAATGAAGTTGTGGCTTTGCATATCTGCCGGGGTTCCCATTTTGCGAAGTATGGCAAAATGGGGCCCCCTACCTTGGAAAGCAGATAATATTAACTGACAACTCGGGTGCTTTTGCCGCATTCGCCGAAGGCGAATTGCCACGTGTTTTCCGGGACAGAAGCCATAAGCATTATAGCTCCAGCCAAATTGCCCTGAAGTGTTTTTTGTTTTGGTCTGTCAGGTACTTGTTCAAGCACTTTCCGTCTTTACTCAATTTTCCTTCCATACATTCGGAGGGCACAGAAACATTGATGGCCAAACTGCCGTCATCACTAAGCAGCAAAAATCCGGCTGAATTTTTAAAGGTGACCAATGCCTCGGGCTTAAAACTGCTTTCATCCGGATTTAATTCCCGCACCAGCGTCGGCGGGCGGTCTTTTTCACCTGACCAACGATATAAGGCGAATCCGGGCGCCTCGTTATGTGGGCCGGCAACAATGAAATATGCCTTATGGGAATGAGAATACTCCATACTCCTTATACCGAGACCTCCCAAATCCCAGAGAATAGGCACGCCAAAAATTGGCGGCTCCGCCCTTTCAATTATCTGCCCTGCATTTTTTAGGGGAACGATAATTGCTTTTGAGTGAGGCCGAGGGTTCCTGAATCCAATGTAGATTGTCCTGCCGTCAGGTGAAGCACAAAGCCCCTCAATATTAAGGCCCTCTTCTTTGGGCGCGAGGTTTTTGCGCTGTTGTTTTGTAAGGTTCGCTGCACCAAATCGAGTCGCCCGC
>JAUXAH010000016.1 GCA_030614945.1 Phycisphaerae bacterium | reverse complement strand
CTGCTCAAAATGATCATCGAGATGTTCGGTGACAACGAAGACAAGCAAAACGCCAAAGAGAACAACGTCAAAGTCTGAGCCACGTATCCCGGATTGAGAAAACATGGCCTTGATGAAAACAAAAACCGGCTGTCGCATCATCACCCGGTTGCCGGGGGACCCTATATACTTCATGGCACCGAAACACAGAATCACACGCGAACGTCACGAGCGCGTGCCTAAGGTTTACCCGACATTCCCACCCATCGACCCACACGACTTCAACGGCTATCACTTTCGACTTGCCGCCCTCGAGGACCTGGACGATATCGTTGAGCTGGTGGACCGGCTGCTCTCCGGCCGCGACTTTTTCTGCCCACGTGGACAGCATCTAGGGTACTTCAAATATAAGACCATCGTCCTGTCTTTCGACGGTTCTCAGCTAATCGGTTGGGCAGTGCGACAACGAAACGGATCCCTCATCCACTTGCTTGTTGAAACTACTTATCGAGGTGCAGGTATCGGTACCCACTTGCTCAAAATCCTGGACCCGTTATTTATTCGCAGCAAGTTCGATCAATCGACAGGGGACCCTCTACCGTTCTACGAAAAGCACGGCTACCACAAAACATCAGATGAACGAATCGGCAAACACAAAAACATCGACCTACTCGAGAAAACCTGCGGCTGAACTCCGACGAGCTCGTCGCCGGCCCATTCTCGTTCAGCCGCAAAAAACTTGACTCCCCTGCAGCGCCAGCTATAATTGCCGGCAAGGTGCATCCATGCTTGGCGGCCGGCACACGTCTAGTCCCCCCCGATTAGTCCACCGGCCGCCAATTTTGTTCAAGACACACCAGGCAACCTCCGATACAATTACTGCTTACATTTTTTTACTCTTGGCGGCCGGCTGGAGACCTCGCTTGCCCGAAACCGGCTCCGGCCGCCTCTTTTCTTTCGATGTCCCCACCCCCTTCGAAGTCCAGCGAAAATCCAGCAGAAATACCCGATAAAGTACAAAGCAAAAACCACGTCAAAAATAACACAAAGCAATAACAAAGCAGCAACAAAGCAGCAACAAAGCAAAAACAAAGCAGCATAATCGCAAAAACAAAGCAGCGGTTCAGTGGCAAAGATGCGGTTCAGCCGCCCACTGGCCGTAGAACGGCCAGTGGTTAGCGGCAGTATAATCGTACACACAATCGCAACGTAAAGCACGGGTGACATCGTAGCGTTGCCGCCGCCCGGCCTAATGGCCGTGCGTTAGCGGCAGTATAATCGTACGCACAATCGCAACGTAAAGCACGGGTGACATCGTAGCGTTGCCGCCGTGTGGCCTACCGGCCACACGGTAGCGGCAGTGTAATCGTACGCACAATCGCAACACAGACCCACCCCACCGAATCTGATCAATCATCATCGTAAGCCAATGTCCCCCCACCCACCACCCTCTAACACACAACCGACATCTAAGGTTTAACGACAACGACGACGGGAAAAAAAAACCAACACTCACGGAGAAACAAAAACCGCCCAGTATCGTGGCCCGTCCATCCCGACTCGCTAACGCTCGTCGGGTCGGTGGGCGGGGGGCGTGTTTCTCAGTTCGTTTGTGGTTTTTTTTTTTCCCGTCTAAGGAACTTCGACACAGCACATTCGTCAGGACAGCGGAAAACGGCTCTGTCCGACTCTGTAGCTGTATCGAAAGGGAGCATCTTAATCGGGTCGGAACGCATAGCAATCGATCGGTATCTGTACGGTTAGTCGCTAATTACGTTTAAGAATGCCGGCCAATTTATAACGCACTGTGCCTGGATGGATATTGATTGCTTGCTCCGAAATCCGCGGGCCCGGGCAGGGACGTCTCTGCCGAGCCGAGTTAACTATGCTGAGGCGGATTTCGGTCCGACCCTTCTGCGGCCTGCCGGCCGCACACCCCTGGTAGCCTGCAGGCCAGGGGCGAATCCCCCGCCGGTAGTCTGCGGACCGGCGGGGGACCCGCATTCTACTCAAGATCCCTTCGGGTAGTCCTCTCGGAGTCCGCGCTCAAATTTGCCAATCCTACGTCCGTGGCGCTATGCAGAATCAATTTTCCAGCCCGATCGGGTACCAAACTACCCCTGTCAGCTGATTACAATGTCGCTTTTAGTACAAAAGACGACTTCAAATCTCAGCTGAGCCAAAAAAATGTCGCTTTTAAAATGTCGCTTTTCCTATTGACAGGATGTCGCTTTGCCGATAGAATCACTATGCATGAAGTCGCCTTTGGTAACTGTGATCAAAAAACTGGCCTGGTGTCTCCTGGTGATCCTGGTTTTTCTAATCGGTGTCTGGCTGTGCTGGTTGGCTTACTACGCCTGGCCAATCGCGATGGACAGCGTCGGGGAACTGTCAGACTTGCCGTAATTAAGGAGTTAAAAGATATATTATGTTTCACTGCCGTCGGCCGACGGCTAAAAAACCACCGTATCATCAGACCGTCCGAATGTCCCCACCCAACCGGAAGGACTCGATGACCAACTACAAAAAAATCCACGAGCTGATCCACCTGGTCGATCGAGCAATGTCCACATGTCACTACGGCCGCGCCGAAAAACTATTCAGACAGCTACTGCAGGAAGCATTCGAATCCGAAGACAACAAAATAATCGTCAAGGTCTCGATGGCCTTTGCCGAATGCCGGCGACGCCGCGCCCTCGAGGCTCTCAAAATCCTCAAACGTATCGACCCAATTCAATCTCTACAAAAGGAGCTATCATGAACCGATCACAATTCTCAACACTAACGGCGGACGAATGCGACAAACTGCTCAGCCACCTGCAGCATCCGCCAAAAAACAAGGCAGCGCCCCGCGTCCATCATCGCAACTACACTATGGCACTACTTATGCTCGATGCCGGCTGCCGAGTAGGTGAACTCATACAACTCAGACAGGACCAGCTGTGGTTCACCCATTCTCCATTCGGCGCATTGACCATCGAGAAAGACCAGGCAAAGAACAAACACGAGCGCACGATTCCGATCACCAATCGACTGAGCAGCGCCATCAAAAATATGCACCATCATTGGTGGAAAACCGATCACACCCACGAACCTCGCTACGCTTTTTACGCCAACCACTGCCAATACGCACTCACCGTCCGCCAGGTCCAACGAATCATCACATCAGCCGGCAAGCTCTCGATAGGCCGTGACATCCACCCACACCTTTTGCGGCACACGTTTGGAACCAGGCTGATGACAAAGACTTCGATGCGAGTCGTCCAGGAGTGCCTCGGTCACAAGAATCTCAGCAGCACACAGATCTACACGCACCCCAGCGGTGAGGACCTCAAAAAAGCCATTGACTCTCTCGAACCAAAAGAATAAAGGTAAGCTGTTGAAGGAACAACAGCCATGACTAAACCAAAGAAAAGGCATCGGCTACCATACTGGATCCGAAGCCAGGATTTTCGGCTGTTGAACAACAGCGAGAAAGACTTCCTCGGATGGCTCTACTCTATGGGGCCCGACACGTGCTGGCTTTGGAACTGGAGGTTGCAGAAAAAGTTTCATCGATGCAGACGCACAGTTCAATACTGGCTCGCGAATCTCAAGGACCTTGGCTTCATCTGGATCGAGAAGCCATTCGGCCCCGAGCGCAAAATACACACCAGGCTGCTGCCAACCCCTGAGCATTGGGTCAAGCTTGTCGGCACCCTGGCACTTACCAGATCAATGGCCAAACTCAAGCGCCCACGTCGACCCCGTCGATACCCCCCAGGCCCGATCTCAAAGTTTAGCAACAAGGCAACCATCGATCAATTTCGCCTGGACGTCGTCAGCGAGCTGGTCCGTCGTGGTGAGACTTCCGAAACAGCAGCAAAAGTCGCCGACCAGGTCATTGAAAAAAGCCTTCAAAGAAAGCCAAAAAAAAGGGTTTAAGGGGGTGAAAAAAATTGCACCCATAATCTTATTAAGAGAGAAAGACACTCTCTTACTGGGAAAGCGGAATTTCGACCGTGTCAAAGTAAAACTTTGACCCTCTCGAAAAATGACTCTTCTGTCTCAAACGCCGACGGGCTTCGCTGTTCAGTGGAGGGGAAATTGGGTATAATAGGCAACATGGGACAACGAATGAAAGATGAGCCGATTGAGTACGGCAACGACTGCCTGTTGGGATTCGATCCTGATAAAACTCCGAAGTATCTCTACGCTCGCTTCTCAAAAATCGTCCAATGTCCCGACCTACCACCTGGCCCGAATTTCATTCCACCAAACGACAGAGCTTTTAAGCTGACTCAAGATGCGGGTGTCCCCTGTCGGTGGGCTTACGAATCTTCCCCCTGGTATGTCGAGTTCGATGTTTACTCTGGCCCTGTCAGAACGGTTCTCTATATCCGAAACATGCTCTCTGGTACTTGGTACTTTTCCGCCAATGAATCAGGCCCGCCCGATGAGGATATCGTCTATGAAAGTACGTACTTCACATGCACGACTCTCGTTTGGGGGATCGGCGGAATCGCTGTCGTCAGCTGGACACCGCAGGCAACCGATATCCTCAAGCTAATCAATATGGAAAAAGCCCGGGACCTGTTCATGGAGATGCGTCCCCGCGACGACGGTAAGCTCGTTTATAAATTCTGCCAGCTGCAGGACGCAACCAACATCTCAATACTCTTCGAACCCTAAGTACTTTGGTACCAAACCGATCCGTCCAGCTCAGCACAGCCCATCCTCGCAAACTTTTTTTACTCTGCAGGGTAATTTTTCTTGACTCCACTCGAAAAACGTCGTAGGATGCTCTGTGGTAAATCGATTTTTTGGGAAAGTGCCGACCTGGCAGCAGCTGGGTCGGCACTCTTTTTTTGCTCTTTAACATAAGGAAATCATCGACCATTTTCTTGGGTCGAGCGGTAGCGCGGACCTGGCCAGGTACGGGTCCGCGTTTTTTATTAACCTCTTTTAGGAGATAGTGACATGGCACTCGCTAAGTATGGTGGCGGAATCATTCAGTTGTCCGGCTCGATAGCCGGCAATGTTTTCGCCAGAAACAGATTCGGGAACTACGTCCGGCCCCGGACCAAACCTGTCAACCCCAGGTCAGCTCGTCAGATGGGCGCTCGAATCCTGATGATGATGCTTACTGAGCAGTGGCGGGAATCCCCGATGACCGATGCGATTCGTATCGCCTGGCAAACCTACGCCAACAGCGTCAACTGGAACAACAAACTCGGTGAGCAAGTCATCCTGACCGGCTTCAACCACTTCATCCGATCCAACGCAGCACTGATTACTGCAGGTGGTTCTCTTATCACCGCAGCCCCAACAGATCTTGGCCTGCCCTCAGCTGATCCCACTTTCGCAGTTGCCGGCTCAGCAGCCACGCAGAAGCTAACACTGACGCTCGACATCACAAAGGCATGGGCCTTGGAGACCGGGGCTTATATTTCGGTTGAAATGGGCAAGCCTCAAAGTGCTTCGCGCAACTTCTTCAGTGGTCCCTGGCGAAACACCGGCTCGATTGCCGGGGTTGATACTACCGGCCCAACTCCACCGCACGAGCTTGATCCGGCATTCACGCTCACCGAAGGCCAGAAGGTATGGTGCAGGGCTCGAATCATTCGACTCGACTCCAGGGCCAGCACACACTTCGGTGCCGACCCTTTCGCAGTTGGGGCATAGCTTCAAGACACGCCGTTACCGGCACGCTGGTCCCCGACGCAACTTGCAACTACACGACGGTCGGCTGGCACAACGGCAAGGGCTATGCCCGAAGAGCGGATGGTGCTTACTTCATCTGGTGGGATGGAATCGATACCTGGACCATCTCGGCTGTGTTGGGCGTACAGGGTACCGACTACTGGACCCGAACCGATCCTGACATCAACGGCATCTATGCCATAGGTGGAACGGCAATAGGTGAAGCAACAGTGGCGGTAGGCACACACCCTTAGGCGAGGGTGGTAAGGTAAACTTCACCGGCACCTTGTCACCCGATGCAACATGTAACTACGTCCAGGCAGGTGAATACAACGGGCGAGACTACGCCCGCCGGTTGGACGGTGCGTGGTTCCTCTGGTGGGATGGAGCAGGTATGTGGATCATAAGCACTATCGTTGGCACCCGGGGTACTGCCTACTGGGAACATAGCGGAGCTGACCCTTTAGGTCCTTACACGTTTGAGGGGACCGCAACCGGAGACGGCACACTTGCCGCCGGCGAGCATTAACTGGAGTTTGGTATGCAAGGTATTGTCGTTTTTTGGCCCGGAGCAATCGCCGATATCCCTGCCGGCTGGCACCTCTGCGACGGCACGATGGGGACACCCGACCTCCGCAATTGCTACCTCGCCGGTGCCGGCGACTTATACAACCCTGGTGACTCTTTCGGTAGTGATTCGCAGACCCACACATTCACCGGGATTGGTCATGACCACTATATATCGGCGGGAGTGGCAATCGCAGCAGGTACGGGCTTTGAGGATTTTGTCGACACCGGTGTAGCGCAGGGCACGACAGGCGCATCCGACAACCGCCCGCAAACTAAAGCAGGCTGTTGGATTATGAAACTTTAACCTCTTTTCGGAGACGCTAACATGAAATTTGGAAAAGACCTATGGGAAGCCATTCGATTCTTGATCGCGCTGCTGAAGCTGATCATCGACATGTTCGGAGACAGCGAGGACAAGGAAAACGCGAAACAGAACAACGTCAAGATCTAACTCACATGGCACAGGCTAAGCTCGGCAACCAGATCGTGTCCATCAGGGGACGGTACGGTGGAGTGTACTTCAAAACCGGCCGGCCTGGCCAGCACATCCAAGCAATGCCCCGTCACGTCAACTACGCCCGGGCCGGCAAACAGCTTGCTCTTACCGGAGGATTTTCCGTTATGTCCGCCTTCTGGCATCTCGCCTGCCTGGCCTTCTTTGGCGCCGCCTGGGCTGCCTTCGCCCTGCTGTACTTATTCACTGACAAGCGCGGCGAGACCAAACGAATCACCGGCTATAACTGGTACATACATTACGCATTGACGTTTCCCGAAACGGATGAGCCCCACTTCTGGGGGCCTCCGCATGCCCCCTACGACCTGCCCGACTTCGTATGCAGCTCAGGGACCACGTGGCACCTCGAGCACGCCCCACCCGACTGGCCCAGCGATTACCCTGGAGCATATTACTGGTACGATGGCGAATGGAACGGCAAACCTGAGTACAGAACAGACGACCATGTCTGGGCCTTATGGTGGGACAACACCCGCTGGGCTATCAGTATCGCCCTGGGCGAGTACATTCCCGACTTCACCTACTACAGCAAGGGTGCTGAAATTCAGGACTGGTACAAAAACCCCGACACTAACAAGCTTGTCCACGTCTACCGCGGCAATCGCGAATAACCAGCAAAAAACCACTTTACAAACACACTCAAAATCTGGTACAATCTCCGGGCATAATGTTTCTTCATTGGCGGCCGGCACAGAGTTTTCCCATAACCCTGATCACGCCGGCCGCCTTGACTTTTTTGGCGAATCTGCTATAATTGCTGTTTTCTTAACTCTTCTCCTGGCGGCCGGCACATCGTGTCCTTGCGAGGGATCACACGCCGGCCGCCAGATTTTTCTTGGCTTCAATACACTCTCCTAAGGCGGCCGGCAGCACACGTAATCGGCCGGCCGCCACATTTTTCAGCCACACACAGGGACATCGAGCAAAAAAGCAGGGGAAAAAGCCGATAAAATAAAACGCGAAAATAACAGGGGAAAAATACGAATCAAATCGAAAAAGAATACGCCCAGGGTAAGGGTAAGAGGGAATCCGTTTGATGGTGAGGGAAAATTCATTTGATGGTGAAGTGAATTTTTTTTGATGGTGAAGGAAAATCCGTTTTATTTTATATATGGTGACATCATCGACCACCACAAACGGGTCTACGACCCGTTTGTGGTGTTACTTATAGACGAGGGGGTTTCTGGCCGTGGGTGTGTGCACAACAGCGGGAGGGAGATGACCACGGCCAGAAACCCCCTCGTCACGCAGAAGCGCCATCGCAATGAGCAACCGGGCTTAGCTTCGGGACTCCCAAGCGGTCTTGCGTAAAGACGACGCCAGCCCGCAACGTGATCGAATACGAACGTAAATCCTCCATAGCCCTTATAATGCTGCGTACAATGTCCCCTGCATTTACGTACCACTCATCCACAAGCCTTGTAGTTCCCTCGTTCATCGTTGAGAGAGATTGATGTCAGCAGCTCAAGCAAACACGTGCCAGGTTTCCTTTTTTCAAACGACAGAAAAAAGATGTCCCTGGCACTTTGTTTGCGATGTTGAGCTGCTGACCCTCGGCGAGACGACCGCCGAGGACATTTCTCGAAGACATTACAACCCCAGCCTCTTACGAGGGTTGCAATGTTTTTAGGAGGTATGAATTATGGACGAACTGTTCGAAAAATTGAGACGTGGTGAGGTGCCGAATGTGATTGAGCTGATGGCGGCGATATCGGAATTGAGCGAGCTCTACCCAGAATCGAGTTGCCTCGACTGTCAGAGCGCCCGGGGTTGCGATTCTGCGCACGAGGATACGTTTTAAGCCGTTTTCAGGAGCCGACCTGTATCCCAGGGGGGGCAAATCTCAACTTCCAGCTGACTGCGATGTCCGTTTCCGTATAGAAACGGACTTCGAATCACAGCAGCCCTGAAAAAATGTCCGTAAAGAAATGTCCTTTTTCCTGTTGACGGGATGTCCGTTTGCCGATACTCTGGATATCAAGAATGTCCGTTTACAAAAACATACTGAAACCGTTGGCCTGGTGGGTCCTGGTTATCGTCGTGCTGATCATCGGGATTTGGCTCTGCTTTTTGGCTTACTACGCCTGGCCGATTGCGATGGACAGCGTCGGTGAGCTGCCGGACTTACCCTGACTGGATGTTTTTTTTAAATGAATTTTGGATACAAAAGATATGTTATGTTTCACTCGGCTACTCTGCAGAGTAGCCACCCACCGTATTATCAGACCGTCCGAATGTCCCCACCTACCAGAAAGGAGCAAAACGTATGAACAATCGAGAACGAGCCGAAAGCATCGTAAGATGCGCCGACCTTGTCTTCGTCTTCCTGGCAGCACAAAAATTCGCCGAGGCTGTCGAAGTCGTGAAGACAATCAAAAACCACGCAGAAGATATCGCAGAAGACCTCCAGGAATAATGAGCTCTACCAAAAAACTCTACGAACTGATTCACCTGGCCGATCGAGCAATGACCACATGTCACTACAACCGCGCCGAAAAACTATTCAGACAGCTGATGCTGGAAGCATTCAGAACCAAAGACAACAAAATAATCTGCGAGGTCTCGAAAGCCTACATCGTCTGCCGGCAACTCCACGCCCTCGATGTCCTCCGAATCCTCAAACGTATCGACCCACTTCAAGCCCAACGAAAGGATCTGTCATGACCAAACGAACAGCCAAAGGTTGGCTGTGTGCCGACCCGGAAAAAATACTCGAAGCTATAACCCGCGCCATAGAACACCGGACGATATCGAACACAAACTGCTGGCACATCATCTTCTACCACGATCGAATCTGTTGTGTCCCCACAAACGTAAGCGTCCCGCCCGAGATCGCCCTGGGACAGTTCACAGAAGACCAGGCCCAGGCCGGATTCACTACCAGGGAGCGTGACGGAATCAACGAATACGCCGTACATTTTTTTAAGGAGCTATACAAATGAAAACTCAGCTCAACACACTAACGCCCGAGGAATGCGACAAGCTGCTGTTCCACCTGCTAACCCCACCCGGCAACAAAGCGCCGCCCAGGGTACACCACCGCAACTTCACGATGGCACTTCTCATGCTCGATGCCGGACTCCGGGTGGGTGAGCTCGTGCAGCTTCGGCAGGACCAACTCTGGTTTGCCAACGCTGCTGTCAGCGCATTGACGATCGACAAACACCAGACAAAGAACAAACACGAACGCACCATCTCACTCACGATTCGCCTGGACGCTGCGATTACTATAATGCAGCGTCAATGGTGGAGTGATCAACTATGTCTGAAACCACGCTACGCTTTCTACTCAAGAACTTGCCATCGCCCGATCACCACACGCCAGGTCCGGCGAATCATCGCCTCCGCAAGTGCACTGTCGATCGGTCGCGAGATCCACCCTCACCTTTTGCGTCACACCTTTGCAACCAGGTTAGTGCCAAAGACCTCGATACGAGTTATCCAGGAGCTGCTCGGTCACCAGAACCTCAGCTCGACCCAGATCTACACCCACCCGAACTCTACAGACCGGCAGAAAGCCATTGGAGCACTGAACCAAAAAGAGTAGAATCAAACCGTCGACGGAGCTGCGGTTATGGCCAAACGAAGGAAAAAACATCGGCTGCCATACTGGATTCGCAGTCAGGAATTCAGACTGTTGAACAACAGCGAAAAAGACTTCCTCGGTTACCTGTACTCATTCGGTCCGGACACATGCTTTCTTTGGAATTGGAGGTTGCAAAAAAAGTTTCATCGATGCAGACGCACCATCCAGTACTGGCTTGCGGATCTCAAGGACCTCGGCTTCATCTGGATCGAAAAACCATTCGGCCCAGAGCGCAAAATCCATACCAGGGCAATGCCCAGCCCGGAGCACTGGGTCAAGCTGATCGGGACCCTTGCCCTGGGCAAAAGTCTGCGCAAACGCAAGCGCCCACGTGGACGCGCCCGAGCTCCGATTCGCGGGCCCGGCCGATGGAGTAGCACGGCCTTTATTGAGCGGACCAAGCGGGACATCGTCAACGAGCTGATGAGGCGCGGCGAGACCCTGGAAACGGCCGCAAAAGTTGCCGACCTGGTCATCAAAAAAGCCCGCGAGAAAGAGGCCCAAAAAAAAGGCCTTAGGGGGTGCAAAAAATTGCACCCATAATCTTATTAAGAGAGAAAGACACTCTCTTACTGGAAAAGCGGAACTTTTTACACTCAAAAGCCTATCGGCTTTGAGCGTACAAAAGTTATCTTTCCGCTCAATCGCCGCGGGGCTTTTCGGTTCAGGGGATGGGAGAAAAAGCGAGGTTTCAGTATGGGACAACCGATGCCGGACATACCAATCGTTTACGGTGCCGATTGTCTGCAGTGCTGGGCTGCTGATAAGACTCCGAAATATCTCTACGCACGTTTCTCGATTGTCAAAAGACGTACCGACCAAGTCCCTGACGTATGCATAACTCCGGCGAACGATCGTATGTTCAAGCTGACTCAGGATCCAAGGGAACCCTGTGCCTGGTTTTACGATCAGAGCGGATGGACCGTCCGGTTCGATCTGGTTATGCAGGGAGTGGGCAATACGTGGCTTTACCTCGACGACACTATCGGCAATCACTACTACAGCAGCATAAGTCCCTCGTGCTATCAAGAGGGGACAGTACTGCATAATGACTTCGATGGTACTGAGCCCTTTCTCTGTGGGTACAACGGAATCGCGGTTGTCACCTGGACCCCACAGGCAACCGATATCCTCAAGTCAATCAACATGGAAAAAGCTGCCAGCCTGTTTATGGAGCTCCGCCCCCTCGAGGATGGTAAACTCGTTTACAAATTCTGCCGTCTGCAGGACGCAACCAACATCAAAATCCTCTTCGAACCGTAAGTGCTGCACCACCAAACCGACCCATTTAACGCAGCACAGCCCATCCTCGCAATCTTTTTTTGCCCTGGTCAAAGATTTTTCTTGACTTCACCGAAAAAACCTCGTAGGATGCCCTGTATCAAAATGTTTCTTGTAGTCAGGCCGGCCACGAGCAAAATCGTGGCCGGCTCTTTTTTGCGCTCTTTGACATAAGCGAGCAATCTGCTCACCCATCCTCCAGCGGCTGAGCAGCTCACCAGCGCGGACACGAGCTCGTGCGTGTCCGCGTTTTTTATTAACCTCTTTTAGGAGACAGTGACATGGCACTCGCAAAGTATGGTGGCGGAATCACTCAGCTGTCCGGCTCGATAGCCGGCAACGTTTTCGCCAGAAACAGGTTCGGGAACTACGTCCGTCCCCGGACCAAGCCGATCAACCCCAGGTCCCCCCGTCAGATGGGAGCTCGTATCCTGATGATGATGCTGGCTGAGCAGTGGCGGGAATCGCCGATGACCGATGAGATTCGGATCGCCTGGCAAACCTACGGCAACACGGTCAACTGGAACAACGCATTGGGTGAAGCGATTGTCCTGACAGGATTCAACCACTTCATTCGCAGCAACGCAGCGCTGATTACTGCAGGTGGTTCCCTCATCACCGCAGCACCGACCGATGAAGGCCTGCCCGGTGCCGATCCCACTTTCGCCGTCGCCGGCTCTGCATCAACACAGAAGCTTACGCTAACGCTCGACATTGCGCGTGCCTGGGCCATCGAGACCGGCGCTTACCTGTCCGTCGAGATGGGCCAGCCGAAAAGCGAAAGTCGCAACTTCTTTGACGGTCCCTGGCGGAACGCCGGCTCGATTGCCGGAGTCGATACGACAGGCCCGACTCCGCCGCACGAACTCGATGCACCCTTCACCCTGACGGAGACACAAAAGGTATGGTGCCGGGCAAGGATCATTCGCAAGGACAGCAGGTGCAGCACGCACTTCCGTGCCGACCCTTTTGCTGTTGGGGCATAGCTTCCAGGCACGCCGTTACCGGCACGCTAACCCCTGATGCAACATGCAATTACACAACGGTCGGCTGGCACAACGGCAAGGGCTATGCCCGAAGAGCGGACGGTGCTTACTACATCTGGTGGGACGGTATCGATACCTGGACCATCTCTGCTGTATTGGGTGTACAGGGTACCGACTACTGGACACGAACGGATCCGAACATCAACGGCGTCTATGCCATTGGTGGAACGGCAATAGGTGAAGCCACAGTTGCCGAAGGCACACACCCTTAGGCCCGGGCGGTAAGGCATACGTCACCGGTACTTTAACGCCCGATGCGACATGTAATTACGTTTACGCAGGTGAATATCAAGGCCAAGCCTACCTGCGCCGGTTGGACGGTGCGTGGTTTATCTGGTGGGATGTTGCCGGTGCCTGGAAAATAACCACCCTGCTCGGCATTCCCATCGATAATTGGTGGACCCGCATCGACCCAAATATCGAGGGTGACTACGTACCGGCAGGCGAAGCCACCGGAATCGCCACAGTTGCTTCCGGCGAGCACTAATCGGACACAGTGACATGAATATATGGCGTCCATGGCCCTATGCAGCAAAAGCGATCGTCCAGCACGAATGGCTGGAGACATACCTATATCTCTGGGTGACGTTCAAGTACCCGATGGACCAGACCGTCAAGCCGGCACACCCTCTCTGGAAACCTGAAGTCAACGGAGTTGCGAAATTCGTCAGCGCCTCCGCCTGGCAGGACGAATTCACAATCCGGCTCACAATCGGACTCATACCCGCACTTCCCGACCGAGTGACACTCGAATTTGACGGCCCCAACTACGCGCTCCGGACCACGTGGGGCAAGCAGTGGGAGCCCTGGGGCCCAATCTTGAGCTACCGTGCGATGGGAGCTCCGTACTCAGGTACCAAAACGCACTCAGCCCTGGGACCAACCGACAACGTGGACGTTTCCGATATCGGAATCCTGTTTATCGACTGTTCAGCCAACAACGTCATCATCGGTGGATTCGTTGGTGGCATCAAAGGCCAGCATCTCCACGTCGTCCGGCTCTGTGCAGCTCTCAACGATGTCACCCTCGAGCACAACGAGGGCACAGGCAATCAGGACATCTTTCTCCACGCCGGGGCCGATGAAACCTTAACCGGAGAGTACGGGGGATGGACACTTGTATGTAACGGCTCACACTGGTTCGATGTGAGCCACGCAAAACACGTTTAACATAAACCAGAAAGAGGTAGTGACATGAAGTTTGGATCTGACCTATGGAATGCACTGCGATTCCTGATCGCGCTGCTCAAGATGATCATCGAGATGTTTGGCGACAGCGAGGACCAGGAAAACGCAAAAAAAAACAACGTCAAAGTCTGAGCCACGTTGGCCAGGTCGAATATCGCCTGGCCAACGAATCGGACATACCCGCAATCATAGCCTTTGTTGACTTCTGGCTTGCCGGCCGGGGCCTGGCTGATGGTATACCCGGGTCCGCACACGATTACTTCGTGCCGGCAGGACGTCACCTCAAATTCGTCACCAAGTACACCACACTCATTGCCCTGGTCGAAAACTCCATAGTGGGCTGGGCTGTCAAAACTCACCAGGGCGTCTTGATCCACCTCCTCGTCGCCGGCACGTTTCGACACCAGGGCATCGGACGCAAAATGCTCGAGCTCATGGACCCCGACACCATCCGCAGCAAAATGGATCAGTCAGCCGGTGACCCCGCCGACTTCTATCACAAGCACGGCTACACCAGGTCCCCGAATCCCCCCCAGGGCAAAAAGCACAACATCGAACTCTTCACGAAGGCCCGCGGCTGAACTCCGACGAGCTCGTCATCGGCCCATTCTCGTTCAGCCGCGGATTGACTTCCCCGGCAAATCTGGTACACTTGCTGGCTGCTACCCTCTATTTCAGGCGGCCGGCGCAGAGCTTTTCTGCAAAACGGTATCTGCCGGCCGCCTCGTTTTTCAGTTGATTCCCCTGGTGAATTTGGTATAATTACCGTAAACAGTTTTCTACGCTTCGCAGGCGGCCGGCCAGCCTCATTCTCCTAACAGCGATTACGCCGGCCGCCACTTTTCTCTCGATGTCACTACCCCCTTCGAAGTCCCGGAAAAAACCTTTCACCAAATCGGTGGGGCGCATCGGAAGAAGCGGGGACATCGAGCGAAAAACCAGGTAAAATACCCGATATAGTACAACGTAAAAGTAAGAGGGGGACAACCGGAATCAAATCGAAAAACCGATTGTAGTGTGTAACGTAAAGTTACACACCACACCACAGGGAAAACAAACTACGGCCCAGTACACGAACCATCGAAAAGAAACTACGGCCCAGTCGAATTCGAATAGAACAAAACATCCGGCTCAATACGATTCGAGAAGCC
>JAUXAH010000386.1 GCA_030614945.1 Phycisphaerae bacterium | reverse complement strand
CGCTCGGTAAGTATAATTTTTTCATTACCGCAGGCGCGAATCTTCTCGACGACATTTTTCATCTCAGCAGGCGAGAGAAACTGGCCTTTCTTTATATTTACAGGTTTACCCGTTCGCCCGCAGGCACAAAGCAAATCAGTCTGCCTGCACAGAAAAGCAGGGACCTGAAGGCAATCGACAACCTCAGCGGCAACAGCAGCCTGGGCCGGCTCGTGCACATCGGTCATAACAGGCAGGCCGGTTACGCGGCGGACCGCTGCAAGAATCTCCAGACCCTTCTCCAGACCAGGACCGCGAAAGCTGGATATGCTGCTGCGATTGGCCTTGTCGAAACTCGCCTTGAAAATCATTCCGACGTTCGCCCTCTGACCGATATCGACAAGTCTATTCGCAATATCGAGACAAATGTCTTTGCTTTCAATAACGCAAGGCCCCGCCATTACAAACAATGGCGCATCCAGACCAATTTCGACATCACCAATTTTGAAATCCATTTTACTTATACCTCGCTCTAAAGTGATTAAAGTGCCTAAAATCTAATAAACTCGATTCTTATAACTTTAGGCACTTTAGCTCACTTTAGGCACTTTAGGCACTTTAAATTACCCCAATGCTCTGATAATTCTTGTTCTTATCCCTGCCGGCTTGGCGCCTTCCGGCACCATCACGTTGACGGCCCGCGGTATCACCGTAATTTCCATCGGCAAATCCGGCCCCGGGTCACCGTCAATCTCAGTCGCTATATGGGCGCTCTCAGAGCTTACAGTGAAATTTTTGCCCTGACGGTAAATAACATCGCCGCTTCCGGCATGCTGTTTCAAAATCGTCATCACCGAATGCTTTACCAGATGTACGCGAGACGCACATTTATAAATACACACATCCAGCAGCCCGTCACCGAAATCAGCATGGTGTAATATCTGAAGTCCCATTGCGTATCTTGAAATATTTCCAACAAAAACCAGGCCGCAACCATTAAAAATCTCTCCACCATCTACTTCCACCTTCATTGCACCGAATTTATAAGTCCAGAATGTTCGCCATATCGGCCAAACGTAATCAAGGTAATCTATGTGATGTCCCTTGCGCTGCTCGCTGACCCGTTTGACCACCTGGCCGTCAAACCCAAAACCGGCTATGGAAGTAAAGCATTTTCCATTTGCACTTCCGAGGTCCAGAGGCCGAATGTACCCTGCCTCGAATGTCCTTATTATTGTTTTTAATTTTTCATCAAAACCGAACTCATTTGCCAGCAAATTTTCCGTCCCGCAGGGCACTACCAGCAATGGCTTGTCACTGCCTTCCAGGCCGTGTGCAACCTCTCTGACGGTACCGTCGCCGCCGACGACAACAACCATTGCACAGTCGTAATCGACCGCCGCGTCCGTAGCCAATTCGCAGGCATTGTCCAGGGAGGCGGTCAGACTAACCCTGACGTCGAACCCCTTCTTGACAAGGCATTCCTGAAACTGCCGGCTGGTCAGTTTGCTGCTGCTGGCACCGGACTTGGGATTCACGATATAGGCGATATAGCCATCATCCATCTTCATAATTGCGACCCCGGACTTTCAAAAAAACTTCTCTTTCCTCTTTGCCGAGCTGACGAAGCTTTTCATCCATCAAAAACGCATAACTTTCTCCGATATGTAACAGATTTGCCAGCCCCAAATTCCTTTGCACATCAGCGATTCCTTCTTCGTCGGGGCCTTCTATTTCCACAAAATCACCTAACAACGGCAGCTCATCCAGAGAAACAACGCAATCACCGAGCCGCCAAATCCGACGCTTTTTTTCAAAAACCAGTGCCTTTTCATATCCGAGTGCCGAAAGCAGCTTCTGGGCCGAATCGTCGTCTCCGACTTCAATTTCTATCTCCCGCCTTTTTTTGAATCCGTTTTTTTCTCTGGCGCCTTTATAAGTCAAAAGAAATTTCTCACTCTTGCCTACCATTTGTCGCCGCAGCCGGAGACATCTGTCGCCTTCGGTTAGCGTCGTGTTCACATCATCAAAATAGTAATCTGTCTGCAGCTGCTCTTCTAAAAACTCGGCTCCGAGTTCAGCTAACTTACGCTTTATCCCTTTATGCGAATCAACCTTTAGCTTTGCTTCAATTTCGGTACACATCAATAGATAACTGACTATGATTAGGCGATTATGCTTACTATTCTTGGTTTAACAACGATGATTTTCTTTGGCTCTTTACCGGCCATAGCGGCAATTACCTTCTTGCTACCGAGCGCTTTTTGTTTTATCTGCTCTTCGTCCGCCTCGGCGGCAACGACTATTCTGTCCTTTATTTTTCCGTTGACCTGCACCGCCAGTTCAATCTCTTTTTCCTTGATGAGTTCCTTGTCATATTCAGGCCAGGGCTCGTAAGCTACGGTATCGGTATGGCCCAATTTCTCCCGGAGTTCCTCAGCAATATGAGG
>JAUXAH010000340.1 GCA_030614945.1 Phycisphaerae bacterium | reverse complement strand
CCTGAGATTTACCATTTGGAACACTTATCGCCTCCTGTGTTCAATAGAACCGCCCTTATCCTGAGATTTACCATTTAGAACCCTTATCGCCTCCTGCGTTCAATAGAACCGCCCTTACGCCTTCGGACCGCGTTTTTTAGGCGAAAGGTGCGGCTGCAGCCCACTCGTCGACCGCACAACCGGGGGACCCTTCCAACCATTACTTTGCCTTACGTTAAAGGACACTCCACACAACTATTATACAGGAACAATACAAAATACTAAAATTAAATACTTCAAAATCTTTACTTTATATGCACTGAGGGCAAAACAAATTCAAAGCTCAAAAGCCACCGGCAAGACAGCCCGGTTGTTTTCGTCTCCATAATCGACGGGGTCAGGACCGGCACTGTGCACAACGGAAGACAAAAAAAAGGGACGTTAGCATGGCAAGCACCACCGTCGCCGGAACGGTCATACGGATAACGGCTCCCCGGCGGAAAAACTGGTGCGAAAAAGCACACTTTTTCACACTTTTGCACACTTTTTTCGAACGTTTCACATCATTTTTCGAATATTTTCGAACGTTTTCGAATATTTTCAAACGTTTTCGAACGTTTTTGAGCACTTTTTTCTTACCTATTTTACCCAAACCCTACAACTTGACAAACCAACCCCCGTTTTTACACGAAAAACCAACATTACCTGCGCAAAAAAAAACAAAAAACCCGTTTTTTTCACTAAATTACGATAATTTCAGTCCCCTTTCTTTAATCCCGAAAATTATACCAGCCGGTACTTGGTGCCAACGCCCCCAGCAATCGGATTACGGGGGAAGTTAGGCGATAAAAGTGGGGGGATGTCATCAACTGTCATTGACAAAAAGAAAATACGCCCGGCAGGACTCGAACCTGCGACCTTCGGTTTAGGAAACCGATGCTCTATCCTACTGAGCTACGGGCGCTTTAATCATAACTCTTTGTAGTATAACGACTTCCTGCATGTGGTGCCAACCCTTTTTTGGCCTCAAAAATCTTCTGCACCATTCTACACCATTATTTGACGCAAGCCCTTGGCAACTGCAACCCTTGCACGATCAACCAAACCATCTGCCACGGTAAGGTAAAATTTATGCGTTGTAGCAAAATCCGAGTGTCCTGCAAGCCTCATTACCTCGTGCTCACTCATGCCGTTGGCAAACCACATACTTATGACAGTCCTTCGGATGTCATGGAAAGTCCCTTTCTTGACGCCCGCTTTTCTGAGGATTTTGTCAAAACTCCTCTTGAAATTATTTACTACCTTGAGCCGGGCATCTTCGAGAGTCCACTTGCCTTTTGGCCTAAGTATGTTCTGGATGTGATCATACCTTGCTATGGGAACAAAAACATAGGGATAACCTTCCGGCTGCATGGTATGATGGTCTACAAGCATTTGGACGATTTCATCTGTCAAAGGCAGAGTCCTGTGTTCAGCATCTTTAATAAACCATTTCCATGTATCCTTGGTGTTCTCATTGAGGTTGACTTCGATAGTCTGAGCATCAAAGTCAACATCTGCCCAGGTACAATTCATAAGTTCTGAACGTCTCATGGCAGTGGCCAAAGCTACTGTGATCATCAAATCCCAGTTAATAGATTTTTCTGGATTCCATTTGGCAGTATATTCCTGAGCAGCTTTATGAATCCTTTGACATTGGGCATTGGTATAAATATTGATTTTCTTCTTTGGTAATTTCGGCATAGCAATATGTTGCAACGGATTTTCATCAAGCTGTTTGCGATTGACCGCCAGCGTGAACAACCTTTTTATGGCCGCAAGGTCTTTTTTCACGGTTGCATTACTCTTACCACGATCAAGGCTTGCTTGACGATACAATTCGCCGTGTGCCAGAGTGACACTGCGAAAATCAATATTACCAATTGTTCCAATGAAACTATTCATAGCCGTTTCAGCTATACGCCGGGTACTTTGCCTTATCTGGTCTCCTGTTCTTACCAGACTGTCTTCCATAAAATCTCTGAGTCTCATAGAGCCGGGTTCAATATAACCCATTCTAAGCTCTCTTTCCTTCTGGGTACGCTGTTTTTCAGCCTTTCGCTGGTCTGCATGACCCAGGGTTTCCCATTTTCGCTTCCCGTCTTCACCTTCATAACGCAGGAAATAAGTAAATCCACGGCCATCCCATGTAGGCCGCTTATTGAGCTTCACCAGCTGTTTCATAATACCTCCTTTCTGGTGCTGGATGTAGCTCACACGATTCGAGTGTGATTATATAGGAACACGAACCAAAGCGCAACTATTATTTTCCAGCACCTATTTGTTTTTCCACCCATTCCAAAACAGCTTTTTTGGGGTACAGTGCTTTCCGGCAGATATGAATCCTGGGCAACCCACGAACCCTTTTCAGATTTTCAATTACATTGTGATAGTTATTAGAGTTGCTGATCTCCGGTATCCTGAGAAACTGGACAAGTTCTGCTTCTGTCATCAACTCAGAATTATTGTCAATCTTTGTTGGAACATGTTTGCATAGATTTTTGCCGTTATCTGAATTCATCAAACGACCCGTATTGTTCGCTGCTTTACCCATCGGAATTTGTGGATTTTAGCCTTATGTACTTGTAGGCCTCGGTTGCAACCAACGCGACTTTAGAGGGTGTCCCATTGATAGTTGAAGGTTAGAAGAAAGGTGGCGGTTCCAGTGGGCCAAATCGGATATAATTTGGCCCAAAAAAGAAACCATTAACTTTTATTTGAAAGGAACCGTCATGAACAGAGATTATCAGATTATCAGCAAAAAGAACAGCAGAGAATTAGC
>JAUXAH010000038.1 GCA_030614945.1 Phycisphaerae bacterium | reverse complement strand
AAGGTTGTTGATCGCCTCGCACCTATCCACAAGGCCCAGTTGCTTTCCTACCTGAGACTTTCTGGTTGTAAGGTGGGCTTGCTGATCAACTTCAATGTCAAAGTTCTCAAGGACGGCATTGTCCGGGTGGTAAATAACTTTTCTGATTCTCTGCGTTCTCTGCGGGCTCAGCGGTAAAAATTGCCTATTTTTACAGGAACTTTTTGGGGCAATATCGGTCTAATTGAGGAGAAAAGGCGTGCAATCGGAGAATATCAACATCGACGATTCCGTGTTAGTTGAGCAGTGGCGGCAGGGCGATTCTGAGGCGGCCGAAAGGCTGATACTTAAGTATCAGAACCGCATCTATAACGTCATACTGAAGATATGTGCAAACGCTGACGATGCTGCGGAACTTGCGCAGGAAACGTTTGTCAAAGTAATAGAGAATATAGACAAATTCGAGGGCAGAAGCGGTTTTTATACCTGGGCGTTTAGAATAGCGGTTAATTTGACTTTGAATTACTGCCAGAGAAGCGGCAGACTCGGGCTCAAGAGCCTGGATGCCGAGGACGATGAACACTACGGGCAGGCAAGGCAGCAGTTGAAAGAGTTTTTGAACGATGACAGCTCGCCTGACCCGGCGGCTGTGGCTTTGAATAAGGAGCTGTGCGAAATAGTCGCAGGCGCGCTGATGAAATTGAGTGATGCGCAAAGAACGGTGGTCGTCCTGCGGGATATTGAGGGTATGAATTATGCTCAGATTGCGAAGGTGCTGGATGTCGAATTGGGCACGGTCAGAAGCAGATTGAGCAGGGCCAGGAGCAATCTGAGAGAGATTATGGAGGCCATTTTGCAATGAACCAGAGAGAAGAACAAAATATCGAAGAATTGCTGAATAGCTTCATTGACGGAGAGCTGACGCAGAGAGAGGCGACTGAGGTTGAACGGCTGATAGCACATGATGCGCGAATTGCACAGCGGTTTCGGGAACTTCAGAAGAGTAAAATGTTGGTCGGCTCTTTGCCTCGTGCCGAGGCCCCGGCTGAGATGGCCGATGAGATAAAAGCTTCACTGGAAAGAAAGACACTGTTGGGTCAGCGAGCCGAACATTTCGACGAGCCTCGCCCCTTCGAGGGACTGGACGAGCGGGCAGGTGCGAGGCATTTGCTGGTTCGGAAGGTTTTGGCCGCCGCTGCTATGATTGGGCTGGTAGCTATTTTGTCGGCCGTAGTTTACACGATTTTTGCCCCTGTAAGCGGTCCGGAGAGGCCAACTGCCGAGGTCCGCGTGCTTGCGGCTGGGTCCCATCGCAGGCTTGAGCTGAAGGCAAGCAATGTGATGGCGGTTAACGGCTTTATCAACAAGGCAATAGAGGACAAGCTTTTAGATTGCAGCAGCTCTACACGCCGGGCGGGCAAAACCGAATACGCTTTAAGCTGCAATCGAGAAGACTTAAATTCACTCTTGACCGATTTGGGCAGTATGTGGGAAGAGACAAAGCTGGTTGTCGATACCGGACAGGTCGGCGGCGAGAAGGTATTTGACGGTGTTAGCGCCGAGCAGTTTGCCGAGATTGTCGGAGACTTGATACCACCGAAGCCCGAAGTGCTTGGGCCAGAGAAAACAACTAAACAGGAAAAAGTGCATCTGACTATTGTGGTTGTAGGCCGCTGAGGGGGTCAATATCAGTTGCGTTGGGACGGCTTTATTTGAACTTCTCAGGACCGGTGAACATCCGCAATTCAAACAAATCACCGAGCTGATAAGATAAACTGACTATGCTGGTTTCTTTTTGTCTTTTGTGCCGGGCTTGGTTTTATCAGTGGGCTTTGAATCTTTGGTTTTGGTCTCGGTTTTCTTTTTCTCGGTTTTGGTTTTCTCGCTTTTTTCGGCTTTTTTGTAGCTTTCGCTTCTATAATCGGTTTGATAGAAACCGGCGCCTTTGAAGATTACGCCTGAGCCGGCGCCGATGAGCCGTTTCAAGCTCCCTTTACCACACCTGGGGCATTTGCGGATGGGTCTGGCTGCTATAGACTGAAACCGCTCAAACTCGTATCCGCAACTTTCACATATATAATCATAAGTCGGCATTTTCGTTATGCGTCGTGCGTATTGGGTATTGCGTAAACCCGCCGATCCGCGTGGCGGGTAAAATAAACGCAATACGGTATCACTCCGTATCGGTTTTTTCATATTCGTCGGTTATTTCTTCCGGTGACTCCGCCTGCTGCTGTGGCTTTTCTTCAGTGGGCATCTGCTGTTGAGCTGTTTGTTCTGATGGCAGGGTGTTGACAATCACTTTGGTTGGCCGAATGACCCGGCCGTTGAGTTTGTATCCCTTCTGGAACTCTTCGAGGACAATGTTTTCTTCCCGCTCAGGCTCGACTTTTTGTGTCATTGCCTCGTGCAGGGCGGGGTCGAACTTTTCACCCAGCGCCTTTATCTGCTCAACGCCGTGCGATTTTAAGATATCGAGCATCTGGTCGTAAATAATCCGGACGCCCTTGATGAGCACATCGGTGTTTTCGGCTGAGTGTGTGTTCCGGAGTCCGCCTAAGGCGGATTCAAAATTATCCAGGGCCGGCAGCAACGTTTTTATTATTTTTTCCTTTTCGTAGCAAATCGTGTCGGCGATTTGTTTGGGGACCCGTTTCTGGAAATTTGCGTAGTCGGCGCTGACGCGCTGCAGCTTTCCGAAAAGCTCATCCTTTTCCTTTTGTAAATTGTCTATTCTGTCGCGAAGCTCTTCCATTTCTTTCGTCGGCTTAGATTGTTTTTGTTCTTTTGGTTTTTCTTTACTTTTATTTTTCATCGGTTGTTACCAAAATACCTTTTCAGTTTCTCGAAGAACCTTCTGGATTGAGGGAAGACGGTTTTGTTTTCAGTTTTGGCGAATTCTCTCAGGAGCTCTTGTTGTTTTGCGTTTAGTTTTGCCGGCGTTTCAATAATGATTTGCACGAGCTGGTCGCCGGTTCGGTGTGTTCGGATGTCCGGCAGGCCCTGTCCTTTTATTCTAAAGATGCTTCCGAATTGGGTGCCCGGCGGGATTTTCAGGCCTCTTGTGCCGTTGAGACTTGGCACCTCAATAGTTGTCCCCAGAGCGGCCTGAGTAAAGCTTATGGGGACAACAGCAATCAGGTTGTTCCCATCCCGCTGGAGGAATTCGTGCGGTTTTATCCTGACGTAGCAATAGAGGTCTCCTCTTGGTCCGCCTGCTCGGCCTGGTTCGCCTTCGTTGGCGGCCCTTATACCCTGTCCTTCGTGGACGCCGGGTGGGATTTTGATGCTGACGCTTCTTTTTTTGGGGACTCTACCGGTGCCTTTGCATTTTTTGCAGGGGCTTGTAATGATTTGGCCGCTGCCTCTGCATTGCGGACAAGTCGAGACCATCTGGAAGAAGCCGCCTCCTCTTGCGACGCGGCCGGTTCCGCCGCAACTGGGGCATCGGCCTGGTTTTGTCCCTTTAGCACAGCCGGTGCCGCTGCATTCGGAGCATATATCCTGGCGTGTGAATTCGATGGTTTTTTCAGCGCCTTGAGCGATATCGTTGAGCGTTAGTTCGACGGTGGTTTCCAGGTCATAGCCGCGTGTGGGCCCGGCCCGGCGGGCTGTCTTTCTGCCGCGACCACCGAAGATGCCGCTGAAGAAATCGTCGAAGCCGAAGATATCTTCAAATATACTGCCGATATCCTGCCACTTCATATGCGTGTAGTCACGCATACCTATTCCGCGAAGCCCTTCGTGGCCGAACCGGTCATATCGGCTGCGCTTTTCGTGGTCGCTCAAGACTTCGTATGCCTCGGCGCATTCCTTGAACCTGGCCTCGGCCTGTTTATCATCCGGGTTCTTATCGGGATGAAACTTCATTGCCTTACGCCGATATGCGCGTTTTATATCGTCGGCAGAGGCGCTTTTGCCTACCCCCAGAACTTCGTAATAATCCCGCTTGGCCATAAGCTCGTATTGCGTATGTCGTATTGCGTATTGCGTATATTGTTAAAGTTTTTTAATTAAATTTGAAATCATTCGGCAGATATGATCCAACTTTTCAAGTAATATAGCTTCTTTATCTTGCTGTATATACTTCAACTCTTTTGCTATTGTTACTTGCGTTTCCAGTTCTGCACAACTTCCCAATGATGTATACAAAAATTGCTTGTATTCCTTGTTGTGATATCTCCTGAAGCCTTCTGCTACATTCGAGGGTATGGAAACTGCGGCCCGTTTCATTTGACTGGCTAAGCCGTATATCTCGTGCTTTGGAAACTTTTCTGTCAATTTGTATATGTCTTTGACTAATTCGATTCCTGCGTTCCAAATATTCAAATCTCTATATGTTTTTATTTTTCCTGCCATATATTCTTTTGCGCGATACGCATCACGCAATACGCACGACGAATTTATCTTACTGCACCCGGTATCGGCTCTTCGTCTTTATCTTCATCTTTTAAGTCTGTTACCAGTACGTTAGTAGTTAACATCAGTGCCGCTACGGAAGCGGCCGTTTCCAATGCGGTTCTGGCAACCTTTGCAGGGTCAATAATTCCGGCTTTGAGCATATCGATGAACTGACCGGTGTTGGCGTCATAGCCGATGTTATTGCGTTTTTGGAGTTTTTCAAGAAGTTGAGCTACAACGACATCGCCCTGGTCGCCGGAGTTATCAACTATCTGGCTTGTCGGCGCTTTAAGGGCTTTACTTACAATGTCAAAGCCGATTTTTTCATCGCCTCTGGCCTTTGCCCTGGCCTTTTCCACCTGGCTGATGGCACGGAGGAACACAACACCGCCGCCTGCGACGACGCCTTCTCCGGTCGCCGCTCTTGTGGCGTGCAGCGCATCTTCCAGCAGGTCCTTGCGCTCTTTCATTTCTGTCTCGGTTGCGGCGCCTGCTTTGATGACGGCAACTCCGCCGGTTAGTTTTGCGAGCCGCTCCTGGAGTTTTTCACGGTCGTAGTCACTGGTTGTTTTTTCGATTTGGTTGCGGATTTGGTCGCAGCGGGCAGTGATGTCCTTCTTTTTGCCGGCCCCTTCGATTATTGTGGTTGTGTCCTTGTTCACAACGATTTTTTTTGCCTGGCCTAATTGTGAAAGCTCGATGCTTTCGAGCTTGATGCCCAAATCTTCGGTGATTACCAGTCCTGCGGTCGAGGTGCCTATGTCGGCCAACATTGCTTTTCTGCGGTCGCCGAAACCGGGAGCTTTGACGGCACAAACTCTCAAGACGCCTTGCAGGCGGTTAATAACCAGTGCGGCCAATGCTTCGCCCTCGACGTCTTCTGCAATGACCAATAACGGCCTGGCGACTTGAGCGACTTTTTCGAGCAGCGGGACAAGCTCGCGAACGTTGGATATTTTCTTTTCGTGCAGCAGAATATAGGCGTCTTCAAGGACGGCGTCGAGGGTCTCGGCATCAGTCATAAAGTACGGGGATATGTAGCCCTTTTCGAACTGCATACCTTCGACGACGCTCAGCTCGTTTTCCATTCCTTTGCCTTCCTCGACCTCGATGACACCTTCTCTGCCGACCTTGTCGATTGCGTCGGCGAGGATTTCGCCGACTTGTGGGTCATTGTTTGCACTGATAGTCGCCACTTTTGCGATATCGCTGTGGCCTTTTACGGGGACGCTGACCGATTCGATGAATTCGGTAACGATTTCAGCAGCTTTGCTGATTCCCCGCTGGATGGCCATCGGATTTGCACCGGCGGTTACGTGCCTGAGGCCCTCGACGTAGATTGCTTCTGCCAGGACGGTTGAAGTTGTTGTTCCATCGCCGACAACGTCGGAGGTCTTGCTGGCGACCTGGTTGACCATCTTTGCGCCCATATTTTTGAACGGTTCGGGCAGCTCGATTTCTTTGCTGACCGTGACGCCGTCCTTTGTTACCTTTGGAGGGCCCCAGCTTTTGTGGAGGATGACGTTTTTGCCGGTCGGGCCGAGAGTAACTTTGACTGCTGCAGCCAGTTGTGCCAGGCCGTCTTTGAGGTGGGTCCGTGCTATATCGTCAAACATTAATTGCTTTGCCATTTTTTATTACCTCTTACCATTGACTATTGATTATTTACTATTGACTATTGTACTTTTACTTTTCAACAATTCCCAGGATATCGCCTTCTTTGAGGATTACATATTTGTCGCCCTCGATTTCGATTTCGCTTCCTATGTATTTTGCGTAGATGACCTTGTCGTTTTTCTTTACAGACAATTTGCTTCGCTTGCCATCCTTGAGCAGTTTACCCGGCCCGGTGGCAATTATTTTCCCGATTTGCGGTTTTTCTTTTGCGGTGTCGGGCAGAATGATTCCGCCGGTGGTTTTTTCCTCCGCCTCTGATTGCTTTATTACAACTCTGTCGTCCAAAGGTCTAAGTTTCATAACTCACTCCTTATCTATTTCAGTTTAATTTCTTAACTTCTCATTTACGGTATCATAACCACTATGATTGATTTCTTATTTCTTGATTGGGACGAGCGTTACCGACTTCAGGTTCATCACCATGCGGTGGGGCATAGTTTTGGGCCTGACCGAAAGGGCGTATGTGCTGGCGGGGACGGCATAGATGCCCCAGTGTATGAACATGCCGAAGCGTGCCTCTCGCCACCACTTCATCCGTTCATCACGCCGCTGTTCGGTTTCAAGTTTGGCTGATTTTGTGACCGTTTGGGCGTAGCCCGATGCCACCAAAATGAATAGCACGGCGATTACAATTGCCGGGTTCAAAAATATTCGTCCGCTTGTTTTGTTATTCATTTTTTTGCCTTCTTTTTTATTACAATAATCAATTGTCAATATCGAAGTCGAATATCCGGCGTCCGTTTGACGGAATAACTTTCGAGGTATTACATCATACCCATACCGCCGCCCATACCACCGCCCATACCGCCACCAGGTCCACCTGGGGGCATTTCTTCTTTTTCTTTGGGCTTTTCGGTAACAAGGCAATCAGTGGTCAGCAGCAGGCCGGCTATACTTACGGCGTTCTGCAGGGCGATTCGTGTTACCTTTGCCGGGTCGATGACGCCGGCGCCGAAAAGGTCTTCGTATTTGTTCGTGTCGGCGTTATAGCCGAAGCCGCCTTTGCCTTCTGAGACTTTGTTGACTACGAGGTTTGGCGTTGCACCGGCGTTGGCGGCGATGTAGTAACAGGGCGTTGTGAGGGCCTTTGCCATTATATCGGCACCGGTTCGCTCGTCGCCTTTGAGTTTTAACTTCTTGACTGTATCGATACAGCGGATGAGAGCTACGCCTCCGCCGGGCACAATACCTTCTTCGATAGCCGCCCTGGTGGCGTGGAGGGCATCTTCGATACGAGCTTTTCTTTCCTTCATTTCCGCTTCACTTGCGGCACCGACATTGATTTGAGCGACGCCGCCGGTCAGCTTGGCGAGCCGTTCCTGCAGCTTCTCGCGGTCATAATCGCTGGTTGTGATTTCTATTTCACTCTGGATTTGCTTGATTCTGCCGCCGATGGCTTTTTCACTGCCGGCACCTTCAACGATGATTGTATTGTCGTTGTCGATGGTTACCTTTTTGGCCTGGCCAAGCTGCCTGATGCTGATGTTTTCCATCTCGATTCCCAAATCTTTGAAAATCGGCTCTGCACCTGTTAAGGCCGCTATGTCCTGGAGCATCGCCTTTCTGCGGTCGCCGTAGCCGGGCGCCTTAACCGCAGCGACCTGCAGGACGCCTTTTAGCTTGTTGACCACCAGGGTTGCGAGGGCCTGGCTTTCAACGTCTTCTGCGATAATCAGCAGCGGCCTGTTGCTTTTTGTAATCTTCTCAAGCAGCGGCACGAGCTTGGCTACGTTGCTGATTTTGTCCTCGTAAACGAGTATGTACGCTTTCTCCAGCTCGCAGACCATATTTTCCACGTCGGTTACGAAGTGTGGGGAAAGGTAGCCGCGGTCAAACTGCATTCCTTCGACAAACTCGACGGTTGTGTCAAGACTTTTGCCCTCTTCGACGGTGATAACGCCGTCTTTGCCGACCCGCTGGAATGCCTTGGCCATAATCTTTCCGATTTCTACGTCGTTGTTGGCTGATACCGAGGCGATGTTGATTATGTCATCGATTTTGGTGATATCGATGGGCTTTGCGAGGGAGTCGAGCTTGTCGGTTACCGCTTTGGATGCCTTTTGCATACCGCGGGCCAGGGCCATAGCATCTGCCCCCGCTGCGAGGTTTTTGTAAGCTTCTTTGAACAGCGCTTCGGTGAGGACGGTAGCGGTTGTGGTTCCGTCGCCGGCGATTTTCGAGGTTTTGCTTGCGGCTTCCTTTACCAGTTTTGCTCCGAGGTTTTCGTTCTTGTCGATAAGTTCGATTTCCTCAGCTACGGTTACGCCGTCTTTGGTTACGGTTGGTCCGCCCCAGCTTTTGTCGATGATAGCGTTTCGGCCTCTTGGGCCGAGCGTTGGTTTGACGGCTGCTGCGAGTTTTTCCACGCCGGTCAGCAGACCCGTCCTTGCGTCAGATTCGAATGCTAATTCTTTAACTGCCATAATTGCTTGTCTCCTTCAAAAAAAGTTCAATCGTTAATTTTGCGCATAATTCATACAAGATTAGCAAAAAATATACCAACTTTCAAGCAAAGACTGCTGGTTTCGGCGTTTTCTGTCTTAAGTGGTTTTGCTGTAAGCAATTATGGAATGCAAAAATTGACAATGGGCCTGGCCGGGCTGGATTTTGACAGTAACAAATGCAAATTTTGGCACAAAAAAAAAGTGACTACGCCAAGTTGGCAGGCGTTCTCGTATTGCGTCTTGCGTATCGCGTATTGCGTGAATTGCATCGATTTTCCAGAGGTGAGTAGTTAAATGGTGAGTGGATGGGAAAAAATACGAAATCCGAATATCGAAATCCGAAACAAATTCGAATGTTCAAAATACAAAATTCAAAACGAGATTGCTTCGCTTCGCTCGCAATGACCAAGGGTGGAGTACAGAGGACAGATGACAGACGACAGATGACAGACGACAGAGGACAGAGGACAGACGACAGAGGACAGAGGACAGATGACAGACGACAGATGACAGACGACGGATGACAGAGGACAGAGGACGGAGGACAGAAGACGGACGACAGAGGACAGATGACAGACGACAGAGGACAGAAGACGGACGACAGAGGACAGAAGACGGACGACAGAGGACAGATGACAGACGACAGATGACAGACGACAGAGGACAGATGACAGACGACAGAGGACAGAGGACAGATGACAGACGACAGATGACAGACGACAGAGGACAGATGACAGAGGACAGAGGACAGATGACAGACGACGGATGACAGACGACAGAGGACTGAGGGGGATTCGGTTGGCGATTTACGATTGAGGATTTTACTCCGTCAAACAGATGCCGGATCCCGTCAGACGGCACCGGATCTTCGACTTCGAGATTGAGGGTTGAGATTGGTAGGTCAGCGTGGTTTTATTTTAACGTCCGGGCAGCGGAGATAAGCGGGTTGTAATGTTAAAGGGTCGGCGAATCGGCCTTTCAAGGACATTTCGTAGCCGAGTAAATGAACCTTTGCGGCCCTCGGGCTCCAGTATTGCTCGTCCAAAAATCGAACGCCGTCGGCTTTGAATTTGTCCTTGTAATATACGAGGCCGTCGCCGAGCAGCCAAACGGGTTGGTCAGCGGCTGCGAATTTATTGAGGAATTGCGAAGCGGTCATTAAGGAATCCGGAAGAGTTTTCTTCCAGATTCCGTCGCTCGTCGCCCGTCGCTCGTCGCTCGTCGCTCGTCGCTCGTCGCTCGTTGCCCGTCGCTCGTCGCTCGTCGCTCGTCGCTCGTCGCTCGTTGCCCGTCGCTCGTCGCTCGTTGCTCGTCGCTCGTTGCTCGTCGCTCGTGGCCCGTCGCTGGTGCGCTGGTAAACGGCGATGAAGAATTGGCCTCGTTTTGCGTCGAGAACGGCGGCGATGTTCTCGATGCTCGATGCTGGATGCTCGATACTCGATACTCGATGCTCTGTGGTGAGGCCGATTACGTTGGCGGCGATTACATCCAGTGTATCAACTGCGACGATTTTTGCGGCGTTTGCCAGGTTCATTGCTTTTGCCATAGTTACAGCGATTCGGAGTCCTGTGAAGCTGCCGGGCCCGATAGAAATATAGATATGCTCGATTTCCCGGGGCTTTCGGCTGAAGCGGTCCAGGAGACTGCGGGTGGCAGGAAGGAGCTCTGCACTGTGTCTCATCGGGCCGGAAAAAGCGGCTTCGGCGAGTATTCGTTCTCCAAGCGCTATTGCCACGGAACCTATTCTGCTGGACGTTTCGACGGCTAATATCAAGGGCTTTTGTGCCATAGGTTTTCAATATCCAATGTTTTACTATTTTCGAAGGCCTTGTTATGGCCATAAAAATCGTTTTTAGACGACTATTTTTCTCCCAGTTTTCCCAGATTTCCCAGTTTGCCTGTGATTAAAAATTAGATATTATCGGCCAAGCGGTCATAAATCAAATTTTTCCCTTGCAAAAAGACGCAATTATGTTAAACTGGATTATTATAAGAGTGTCGTAATTTCAGGTTGGATGACTGTATATATTGTGAAAGGTTCTCCTTAAGGTGGGAGGTTTAAGGTGGAAGGTTTAAGGTGGAAGGCGTTTTTCATGGGAGGAGGCAAATTGTGAACAAACCAAGATTCTTAATTAAACGTTTCGGTGGACAATCGCTGCTGGTTATTCCGGTATTGATTTTGTTGCTGACAACAGCGATGTCGGAAGTGGCCCGGTCGCAGTCAAGTGAAGCTGATAAGCAGAAAATAATCCGCGAGGTAGCTAAAAAGTGGATGGACGTCGGGGAGAAGCAATACCAAAGAGGTTACTTCAAAGCGGCGGAAAAGTCCTTCATTCGAGCACAGAGCTACCAGGAACATTTAACTGCTGCTCAGAGTAAGAAGCTAAGCGAGCTTATGGAAAAGACACATTTGGTCATACTCGAAAGAAGGCGCATCTTCGACCATATTCGAACGGCCAATGCGTTAACTGCGCAAGGTCAACTAATCAAGGCCAAAGTGCATCTCGAAAAGGTCAAAGACAGTAAGTCTTTGACCAAAGAGGAGCAGGAACAAATCGTAGAACTGCTTAAGATAATAGACAACAAGTTAGCCGGACAGAAAAAAGAAATTACGGAGCTTTATAACCTCAGCGTGGCATTTTACCGCGCCGGTGAGCTTGTAAAGGCCCGTGATGGCTTTATTATGGTTGCGAGCAGCGGCTTATCGGTAGCGCCGGCAGGGGGAAAAACAGCAGAAGATTACCTGAAGTTATTAGCTGTGAGGGTGAAAGTAAATGACCTTTTAGCCCAGAAAGACAAGCTTTCGTTTCAAGACCAGAATTCTGTGGTTATCACCGTTACCAAGCCGAAGGTTGTTGAGCCAAAGGTTGTTGAGCAAAAGGTTGTTGAGCCGAAGGTAGCTGAGTCGGTAACAGAAGAAGGCAGCTTCATCGAACGGGTTAATCGCGAAAGGAAAACCCGACGAAGCTACACCAAAATAGTTATTGAGGATGCTAACGAAAAAGCGCTAAGTTTTCTAAGTGAGGGCGAATTCGACAAGGCAAAAAAAGCGGTTGAGAGGGCTGAACGGGTCGTGAACGAATACCAGCTTGACCTTGGAGGCGAGCTTTTCGAGCAATACAGCAGTAAGTTAAAACAACTGACCGAGAAAATAGT
>JAUXAH010000680.1 GCA_030614945.1 Phycisphaerae bacterium | reverse complement strand
TAGGGCTTCAGACGCAGAAACCTTTGACCGGCGCTTAAATGCACCGAGGATGGCACCCGCACCCCCAAGTGCTGTCGCCGCTCCTACGCCCACCGCGACGGACAAAAACTTTCTGCGATTGATCTTTTCCACTTGAGCATCTCTCTCTACTTTGCTTGTTGAGCAACCCGTTGAGCCTGACTCCTTGAGCTTTTAACTGCCACTTGTTTGCCGTGCTTTTTCCACGAGTCGGCGTCCACAGCGAGGTAAAGTTCCCCTGTCTTTTGCTTGAGTACTGCCTGATAGATGTTGAATCGCCCTTTCTGAGAGCTTCGTGAATAAATCGGTCTCTCTTCGGTTCCACCGTTACTACACGGCACCGACGCACGGAAACTAACCCCCTCAGGTACGGCAACCTCAAGGTTGATAGGGCCGAACTCTTTCCACAACGAAGCCGGATGTACGACGTACGCAAGCTGATAGCTCAATGGCGAGCGGGTATCTGAATACGCGTATTGACTGTAGGTCACTGTAAGTGTCTGGGTCGATTCGGCCGGGAACTTCACTTGATAATACAATATGTTCATCGGAGCAAAGGTAAATATCACCGCCAGATTTTTCAAAATCGCTTTGCAGGACGCTTTTTCTGATTCACTACTGTTGGCCTTTGGGTCAAGGTAGTCCACACGTGCATAGATGGTCGGGTCGAAAGAGCTTGTGAAGAGCGAGGGCTGTTTGCCTAATATCCTGGGGTCGACCGTGACTTCGCGCGGCCGGACCTTACCTGTCGCCAGATCTACAGAGCGCTCGCGGACATCTCCTCCCCAGGCCGTGAAGATAGCCTCATAAGCGGCAGCAACTTTCGGCTCGAAGCAAGAAGCAAGCTGGGCAAAGAACTGCGTGGCCTTTTGCTCTCCAATCGCTGACAGCGGACCAAGGTTCTCATTCATGAGCTTATTCAGCTCTTTGTCCGCTCCCCACCCCCACCCTGCACGGCTCCGGTCCGGCGGAAAACTCTTCACTTTCCCAAAGTCAAGGCTTGCGTACTCGACCATCAGAACAGCATCGCGCTCGTTCCACTTCATCCCATCTATAAGATACGAGCGGAAAGCTTTGCGCACAGCTTCGCGAGCTTCCCCCT
>JAUXAH010000703.1 GCA_030614945.1 Phycisphaerae bacterium | reverse complement strand
TAATCACAATGCTTATATTGGCTGCGAAATTGCTGGTCTGCTCTATTACAATGGCCTAATCGACGATGTTCGCATCTACAATCGTCCAGTGAGTGAACGTGAATTTCAGGATATAGCCGACCCGATGGGACGCTGGAGCCGGAAAAGCTCCTGGCGTGCGAGTGCATACCGCAACGGCTCGCCAGGCTGGGATGATAGCGGCATTTTCCCCAACCCTGGTGCCGTGGTAATCAACGAAGTGATGTCGCATTCGCACGAGCTTACGGACTGGATTGAATTGCACAACACCACCAGCGAGCCCATCGACATTAGCGGCTGGTTCCTCAGTGACAATGACAGAGATGATGCTAACCTGATGAAATACAAAATTGCCGATAGTACCGAGATTGCTCCGCACAGTTATCTCGTTTTTTATCAAGACACGGATTTCAATAATCCGGGCGATACTGGCTGTCTTGTACCCTTTGCCTTAAGTGAGAATGGCGAGGAGGCGTGCCTGTCCTCTGCCCAAGGCGGTGTATTGACTGGCTACCGCGAGGTGGAGAATTTTGGTGCTTCGCAGTCCGACGTATCGTTTGGCCGTTACTTCAAGAGTAGTACCGGTAATTTCAACTTTGTGGCGATGGACTACAATACCCCGGAGCTGCCTAATGCCGAGCCCAAAGTCGGACCGATTGTGATCAATGAGATTATGTACAATCCACCAACCGGCAATCAGAATGAGGAATATATCGAACTGTACAATATTACTGGAGCACCGGTGACATTATACCGCGTTGATAAATACACACCGTGGAGGTTCACCGATGGTATTGAGTATACCTTCCCGGCCAGTCCGCCCATCACGATACCTGCTTATGGTTATCTATTGGTGGTGAAGAACCTGTCAGCGTTTACATTAAGATATGGCAGTATGCCGCCTGGCGTTCAGATTCTCGATGATTATGATGGCAGGTTAAGCAATGCCGGCGAGAAGGTGCAGCTTAGTATGCCTGGCGATACTGATGAGTTTGGCACGCGTTATTATATCCGCATTGACAGGGTAAATTACAG
>JAUXAH010000075.1 GCA_030614945.1 Phycisphaerae bacterium | reverse complement strand
CGACTATCGGCGCAATCGCCTTAACCAGCACGCCTGCCTTCAGGCCCCTCTTGACTAAATCATTGGTCATACCCGCCAACAACGTTACCTTGTCGTTATCAGCAAAGCCCAGGACGACAGCAGCAGATTTTGCTTTTTTCTTGAGCATATCGATGGTCTCCCGGGCCTGTTCGACCGAAGTCGCCGACAATCGGCCAATGATTACCGATGTTTGGCCGATTTTTTCGCATTTTTCCAGAAGCTGTTTCGCTTCGGTCATAATGTCACTGCCGGCCTGTCGGGCGGCTGACTTGAGCTCCTTGGCCAGCTTTTTATTGTCCTTTATTAGCTGCTCAACTCTGTCGAGAAGCTTTTCGGCGGGAACCTTTAGCATCTCCGAAAGCTCATCAACAATCTCGCTTCGCTGTTCGAGAAAGCCGGCCAGCCCGGAACCGGTCAACGCGGTAATCCTGCGGACGCCGGCTGAGATGCTTTCTTCTTTGATTATCTTAAAGCCGCCAATAGAGCCGATTCTATCGACGTGGGTGCCGCCGCAAAACTCCCGGCTAAAGGCTTCACCGAGCCGGTCCTCGCTATCGGCGCCAATAGCCACTACACGAACCTCGTTTCCATACTTTTCACCAAAGAGTGCCATTGCACCAAGTTTTTGGGCCTGGTCTTTTGGCATTACCACACAGGTTACCGGCAGGTCGGCAGCGATCTTCTCCCGCACTTTATGTTCAACTTTTTTTAGCTGCCTGGCGCTCGGCGCCTTTGGACAGGTAAAGTCAAATCTCAAATAGTCCGGCCCGACGAGACTGCCCTGCTGTGCCACCGATTTGCCGAGCACCTCCTGCAGCGCCCACTGGAGCAGGTGAGTGGCGGTATGGTTTTTCTTTATCGCTTCCCTTCTCTCTCGACTGACGATCGCCTTCACCTTTTCGCCAGCACTAAATGAGCCTTCGGCTACGTGGCCTTGGTGAATAACACAGTTGGCTATCTTTGTCGTACTTTCAACGATAAACTTTCCGTGCTCCGATTTGATAATACCACAGTCACCAACCTGCCCACCCGCCTCGGCGTAGAAACAGGTTTTGTCAAGGATGATGCCCATTTTGGTATCTGTTCTGATTTGATCTGGACTTTTGAGGCCTTTGGGGTCAATTGTACCTACTATTGTACCATCACACTGACTATCTCGATATTTGCAAAAATCATCCGTCGTCGGCAATTCGGCAGCAGCCACATTTACCACCTGCATAATATTCTTTTGGGCTGCCCTTGCCCGCTGACGTTGCTTTTCCATCAGCTCGTCAAATTTAGCTGTATCAACTTTGAGGTTACGTTCCTCAGCCATAAGCTCGGTCAAATCAAGCGGAAAGCCATAGGTATCGTAAAGCTGGAAAGCGTCTTCGCCACTGATGGTCCTTTCGCCGGCTCCCGCCCGCTCGGCAGCGGTGTTGAAGATTTCAATACCTCTATCGAGTGTTCTGCCAAAGCTTGCCTCTTCCGATTCAATCACCATAGCCACATAATCTGACCGCATTTTTATCTCGCCAAACGCATCGCCTAAACAATCAACAACTATCGACACAAGTTTATACATAAACGGCTCGTGCATTCCCAGCTCCCTTCCAAACCTCGAAGCCCGGCGAAGTATCCGACGAATTACATAGCCCCGGCCTTCATTAGAGGGCGTTGCGCCATCGGTTATTGCAAAAGTGAGCGAGCGAATATGGTCGGATATAACCCTGAAGGCATTATCGACTTTATTGTTCAGCTCGGACGTATATTTGTGGCCGGTTATGTCACTTAAGCAATCGGTTATCGGCGTGAATAAATCGGTATCGTAGTTGCTCTTTTTTTTCTGCAGCACCGCAGCTATTCTTTCCAGGCCGGCACCGGTGTCAACGTATTTGGCACCTAAGTCAACAAGCCGGCCGCCCTCGGTGCGGTTATATTGTATGAAGACAAGATTCCACAGTTCGATAAACCGGCTGCAGCCGCTGTTGACGGCGCACTTATGGCCTTTTGTCTCCTTCATATCACACATCTCCGGGCCGAGGTCGATGTGTATTTCGCTGCAAGGCCCGCAGGGACCGATATCGCCCATCTCCCAGAAATTATCTTTTTTTCCACCAAAAAGTACCCTCTCGTCTGGAATGCCTGTTACTTTTGGCCAAAGCGATTTAGCATCGCTGTCAGGTGGGGAGCTATCTTCTGCATCACCTTGAAAAACCGTTGCCCACAAACGGTTCGGGTCGATGCCCCAAACCTCAGTAAGAAGCTCCCAGGCCCATTGAATTGCCTCGGCCTTGAAATAATCGTCAAAAGACCAATTCCCAAGCATTTCAAAAAAGGTATGGTGATAGGTATCTTTGCCTACCTGCTCAAGGTCATTATGTTTGCCGCTTACCCGCAGGCACTTTTGACTGTTGACCACCCGGCGGTATTCCGGCGGCGTCAGTCCCACAAAGATATCCTTGAACTGATTCATTCCCGCATTGGCAAAAAGTAAGGTCTCGTCGCCGATGGGCACTATGGGCGAGCTGGGGACAAACTCGTGGCCTTTATTCCTGAAAAAATCTATAAAGCCGCTTCTGATTTGCTTTGCACTCAACATATTAAAATCAAATATCAAAAATCAAATGTCAAAATTACAAATCAAAATTCAAAAATGATACAAAGTGTCATTGCGAGTGAGCGAAGCGACCGAAGCAATCTCAATCATTTGCAAGTCAGAGATTGCCACGCCCTCACGTTGTTCGGGCTCGCAATGACATTTATATTTTACTTTTTACCTTTTGCTCTTTACCTACACCAGGCCTTTGGCAGCGAGGATTTTATTCTTCAGCTCCTCGCAAAGGTCCTTGTTTTCAGCAAGATATTTTTTGGCGTTTTCTCTGCCCTGGCCAAGCCGAATATCGCCGTAGTTCAGCCAGGCGCCGCTTTTTTCGACTATTTCGCAACCAATGCCCAAATCGAGTAAATCGCCTTCGTAGCTGATTCCACTGTCGAACATAAGATCGAATTCCGATTCACGGAAAGGCGGTGCGATTTTGTTCTTTACCACCCTTGCCCTGACCCTGTTACCAATGGCGATGCCACCTTCCTTTATGGTTGCCAGCCGTCTTAAATCGATTCGGACTGTGCTGTAAAATTTCAGTGCCCTTCCGCCGGGGGTCGTTTCAGGGTTGCCGAACATCACGCCGATTTTCATACGGATTTGATTTATGAAAACAAGGGAAGTTTTGCTCTTGTTGATGACGGCGGTAAGCTTTCTCATCGCCTGGCTCATCAATCTTGCCTGCAATGCCATGTGGGTGTCACCCATCTGGCCTTCAATTTCTGCTTTTGGCGTCAGTGCAGCGACGGAATCAACCACTATGGCATCGACGGAATTAGACCTGATTAACATCTCGGTGATTTCAAGCGCCTGTTCGCCGGTGTCGGGCTGGCTAATCAGCAGGCTGCTGACGTCGACGCCCAACTTTTTCGCCCAGGTTGGGTCCAAGACGTGTTCGGCATCGATAAATGCGACCACGCCGCCCGCACGCTGGGCGTTTGCAATGATGTGAAGCGCCAGGGTGGTTTTGCCGGACGCTTCCGGCCCGAACACTTCGGTAACTCTGCCGCGCGGGATGCCCGCACCACCGAGGGCGATATCCAGCGATAATGAGCCGGTGGGTATGCCCTCAATTCTGGCGTACCTGTGCTCGTCCATCTGCATAATAGCACCCTGGCCATATTGCTTTTCAATCTGCGCAATCACACGCTGCAGGGCGTTTTCTTTGCCGGTTGTTTGAGGCCTCAAACGCTCTATCTTGCTCTTACTTGTTTGGGACGTTTTTGTCTTTGCCATTTTCGCAATCTCCTATTTTATAAGAACTAAAAACTTAAAACTAAAAGCTAAAAACCATAACTTGAAATTCAAAACTTACTTTTCGCCCTTGAGGGTTAAGACGCTTGAACACAATATATTTGCTAATTCTTTGGTTTCATCCAAAAGGTATTCTAACTGAGCGCTATTTATTTTCTTCGCATCCCTTAATAATCCAAGCCGGTATAAGCTTTCATTTGTAGATTTAAGAGAATGACTAAAGAAATTGGTAAAATCCCTTTTTGAGCTGGCGCCTTTGGCTTCAACGATATTCGCACCGATAGACGTAGCCGACCTCAACAGTTGTTTTGTAATAACCTCGGTAGAGACATCTTTCGGTAGAGTATCCAGGAATTCTATTACTTTAATAGAATACTGATATGCTCTATCTTCCCGTTTAATTTTAAATTTTGAGCTTTGGTTTTGCATTTTTAGCTTTAAGTTTTTCGCTTTATTGTAATTTGTAATTGCCTAATATAGTATAAACAGGGCCGGTCGGCCTTAACTGGCTCTGATAAACCGAGAGCGAATCGGCCGATATAATCCCGAGCTTAAAATCCCTATAATCTTCACCCACTGCCGCCAGCTTGACACCTGCCCTGGGGTTCCTTACTCTGCAAAGCGTCAGATGGCCGGAAAACTTTCTCTTTTCCTCAGGCCAGCCCGCCAGAGTCAGCTGCTGCTCGAGGTCCTTCTGCAACCCCAATAGATTGTCTTTTCCTTCGCCTGCGCCAACCCATAAAACTCTGGCACTTTTGCCGCCGAAATGGCCGACGGTTTGTATATCCAGCTCGAATCTCTTGTGTCTGCCGGCAACCTCTTTGACTATATTGCAGACCTCAACGACTTTTTCGTCTTTAATTTCGCCCAGGAACTTCAGTGTCAGGTGTATATTCTCCGGGTTTACCCATTTGACGTCGCCTTTTTTAATATCAACTTTGCTCCGGAGCTTCTGCTGCAAGTCACTTAATGCAGCTCTGATTTCTTCACCGATATCTATCGCTATAAACACTCGCATGGAAATTCAAATATCAAAATTACATACCAAAAATGCAAAAATTTCTTCTTTTCAAGCACAAGAATTCTTAAGGCAAAGATATTGTGCAATTTTTATTTCTACTATTTTTTATTAAACCTTACCTTTACATCCTTCCCATATTGATTTATTACAGCCGTCGTAAGCCGGAATAGAGTGTCGATTTTTAGATTCTTGAAAATCACATCTGGTTCAAGAATTTTTAGCTTAGGATTCTTTTTAATATCGTAAACAATATAAACGTAGTAATTTGAGATGTTTCTTCCTAAATTTCTCACTATTGAGTTACTTACCCAAATCCACGAAGCCCTCTTTTTTGATTGACCTTTTACTTCTATACGTCTATTTCCAGATTTAATATCATATCCACATTTTGTTCTGCTTACATCTTTGGGTTTTCTACCCTGTGATCTCTCATATTCCATAACGATTTTCATGGCTTTTTGTTCTACTGTGTTTGCCATATTCTTGAGTTCCTTTTTAATTTTTGCTTTGTCATTTTGCGTTTTGATTTTTAATTTTTAATTTTTCAGAACTGTGTTAGCTTTCGCAAAGTTTCAAATCTGCCGTCGATATCAGTTTTATCTATCGAGGTCAATCCCTGCAGCGAAAAATCGGCAATCGTAAAGGAGGCAGCCACTGTACCGTAGGCAATTGCCGTCTTTAGCGATTCAGAATCGGTCTTGCATACTTGTGCCAGATAGCCCATCAGGCCCCCAGCAAAGCTGTCACCGGCGCCTGTCGGGTCTTTAACTTCAGCGGCTGGAAAGGCCGGCAGAATAAATCTTTCCCCGTCGGCATTGCACATCATCGAACCCGATTCACCTTTTTTGATGATAACGACACTCGGCCCCGTATCCAAAACCTTTTTCGCCGCCCTTATCAGATTATGTTCGTCCGCCAGCATCCTTGCTTCTTCTTCATTGATTATCAAGCAATCGGTTTTTTTAAGCAGCTGCTTTAGATCATCGAGCTCATTCTCAATCCAGCAGTTCATTGTATCAGCAACTACGAAAGTGGGCTTTTCAACTTGTTCGAGCAATTGAAGCTGAAGGGCGGGCGCCGTGTTGGCAAGAAAAACGTATTTGCTGTCTTTATATTCAGCAGGCACTCTCGGCGGCGCTTCAGCAAGGACATTTAATTCCAAATAATCCGTTCTCCTGTCGTTCATATTATCGTGATAGGTTCCTTTCCAGCGGAAGGTTTTGCTTTGCTGTCTTACTTCCAGACCTGTTAAGTCAACGTTCCTTCCGGCAAAAACTTTAGCCAAATCAAAGGGACAATCCGAGCCGATAACGCCTATGAGTCTGACCGGTGTAAAGAAACTGGCCGCCATACTGAAATAAACAGCCGAACCGCCGAGGCAGTCCTCACTAACACCGTAAGGCGTTGAGACCGTATCAATACCTATCGAGCCGGTTACCAATAGTGACATTATACACCTGCCCTATGAGAATCATAATTTTTATCTTCCTTCATGGCAAGCTTGATCTCTCCATAAGTTTGCATTATGCCAATCGGTATATATACGGCAATCAGAACCAGTAAGACAGAGCGATACGGATTCTCTACATTGAAGTAATAAATACAAAGAACCGCCAGTACAATCGTGCCCGCCCACAAAACGATACCACATATCTCCCCAGGCAAGCCATAATTGGCAAATTTAAATCTATGCTTTGGGAACGGATGTAGAATCCGTTTTAATAATAATGCCAACAAGACAAATACCGGGACTGCGAGGATGTTCCGTAATAATATACACACTGCAGTTAAAGCTAAAAAAATTAGGTAATACAGTAAAAGTTTTCTTTTAGCAGTCATCATTACTTTGTCCAAATTTCTTCAACGTGATATCCACTCTGGTCAGGGTATTTTCTTTGCCTAACATCTGAACTGAGTCAAAAATCGGCGTACTGACCGCAGTCCCACAGATAGCGACCCGCAATGGCTGAGCCACTTTTCCCAGGCCGACCTGCTTTTCCTCGGCCAAGTTGCGCAGCATATTCTCAATATTCTCCTCAGTGAATTGCTCCATCACAGTGAGCTTGTCCCTGACGATTTGCAGAACAGCCAGGCCGTCATTTTTTAACAAAACCTTTTCGACCGCTTTTTCATCATACTCTATTGCATCATTGGCTAAAAATAGAAACCTGCTTTTTTTCTCAATATCAGCTAATGTCCTTGCACCGGCACTAATTTCTAAAATTTTCTCGAGCATCTTATCCTCCGCGGAAATTACCGGAGATTCGACAGCTTTCAGGTAATCCTTAAAATGCTGAAGGAGTTTTTCGCCGCCGGCCTGACGGATGTGCTCTGTGTTGAAAGCAAGAAGCTTCTTGCGGTCGAACAAGCTATTGGTCTTTGTCAAACGCGAAAGGTCAAAACAATCGATTAATTCGTCAAGCGGCATAATTTCACGGTCGCCGCCGGGATTCCAGCCGAGCAGTGCAAGGAAATTCACCATCGCTTCGGGTAGATAGCCGCTCCTGAAGAAATCAACGACATTGATTTCCAGCAGAGCAACGTCAAGATACGTTGCCATTGCATCAATGCTGGGTATATCAGGGGTGGTCTTTGCCTTGATAAAAGCTTCGACCTCTTCAAGGGTAATGTTGCCGACCTCTGCAAGCTTTTCGAGGTCTATATCCTGTGTTGCCTTGATTATTTTGCGCAGCGCCTCCGGCCTTTCGCGTTTGGAAAGTTTGCCGCCGGTTTCGCTGATGGTAACGGACATATGGGCATACTTCGGAAGCTCGCCAAATCCCAGGGCTTTCCATAATGCCTGCTGGCCGGGCGTATTCATAAGATGTTCCTGGCCGCGAATGACGTGGGTAACCTTCATCGAATAGTCATCAACCACACAGGCAAAGTTATATGTTGGGAAACCATCGCTTTTTTGTATGATAAAATCGCTTATTTGGCCGGGTCCGAATTTTACTTCACCGCGAACAACATCTGTTACAACAATCCCGGTCAGCGGCATTGCAAAACGAACTGCCGCCGGTTTATCCCGGGCCTTTGCCTTTTCGACATCGCTTTCATCGGGGAAATCTTTGGGCCGGGGATAAATGAAGTTTTTCTTTTGGGCCTCAGCTTCTTTGCGAAGTGCATCGAGCTCATCAGGCGTATCGAAACAGTAATACGC
>JAUXAH010000670.1 GCA_030614945.1 Phycisphaerae bacterium | reverse complement strand
TGGTATGCTGGGAGCCTACTTGTTCGCAGCTCTCTATCACCTGTCGTACCGCCTGCAGCCGTGGGTGTCGCCGGAATTTCTTAAAGCGATGCCCTACGCATTTGCAATTCTGGTCTTGATCTTTGTGTCCCGCGGGACATTGCAGAAGCGGATGGGGGCGCCGGCCGCGCTAAGCTTACCTTACACCAGGGGCGAGGATTAGGTTCAGCCGATACTTTCTTTGAGCTGTTTGCTTTTTTCTTGGATATTTGGTAAATTTATAATGATAAAAAGATAAGAGAGGAGCGAAATCCGAGAAAAGTTGAACCGGTCTTTATAAATATGAAATAGAATAAACTGCGGTTAATAATGGGCATTTGTGGAGAGAAAAAAGTGAAAGGAGAATTTTTTCTGATACACCTTGCTCATAACATTGGAAGATAATCAGGAAAATACAATTATGACAGAGTAATGAGGAAGTATATTGTCATCCGATGATGGTTGTAACCGGCTAAAAAATGGAGGAGGTGAGGTGCTTAATCACAAATTTATCGAGTATTCTGGATAGTTAGTACTGCACTATCCTGAATATATGGTAAAGTAAGCAGTGAAAGTTGTGAAAATGAAAAGGATGTTTAGACAGTCTATAATATAATATAATAAAGGAGGTTTTAAAATGTTTACTCAACGAAACAAAGTTATGTTAGTTACTGCGTTAGTAATAGCAGTTATCTTTAGCCTTGCTTCGGTGATGATGGCCAAGGAGTATGTTGCCGGCACACCGCTCAAGGTGGGATTCATCTACGTCGGTCCTATTGGCGACTTGGGTTGGACCTATGCGCACGATGAGGCGCGGAGAATCTGTGAAGATACCTTTCCCTGGCTGGAGACAGTCTATGTAGAGAGTGTCGCCGAGGGAAACGAGGGGCTCTACATCGACAAACTGATTGTGGAAGAAGGCTGTGACGTCATCTTCACCACCAGTTTCGGCTTCATGGATGGGACGCTGATTTCAGCGCAGAAGTACCCGGACAAGATCTTTGCCCATTGCTCCGGGTTCAAACGTAATCCTAATATGATGACCTACATGGCCGATTTCTACCAGATCTACTACCTGAACGGGTTGATTGCCGGAGCTCTCACCAAAACAAACAAGACTGCCTA
>JAUXAH010000724.1 GCA_030614945.1 Phycisphaerae bacterium | reverse complement strand
AATCCTCGGCTTCTCCATGAGCACGTCCCTGAGCCCTGCACGTGTCGCGGTCCCCCCCACGCTGAGGTAAACGGACCCCGGGATGCGCTCGATCTCGTTGAGGATCGTGGACTTGGCAGCCGTGGCGGGCGGCGAGATGATGAGCACGTGGACTGGCTTCTCCCCCTCCAAGCTCCTGAGTATCACCCCCCTCAAGTCGTCGAAGCCCACGAGTGGCGCGAATATGTCGTTTGGGATCTCGATCGACCCTTCCTCAGCCTCTGGCGGCTTCCCCGGCTCAAGCAGTTTCTCAGCCTCCTCGATCGGAATCTTTAGCCGGTAGTGGGTCCAGTTCGCGGAGTCGTAGCTGACATAGAGCACACGGTTGATGACCATCTTGTTCAGGGTGGCCGGCGACGCGGGGATCTCTTTCCATGTGAATCCCAACCATTTATCATTCTGGCCCATCTCACGCTCCAGCTCTATCGCCCTTTGCAGAATCTGCTGCTCTGTTAAAGGCTCCGGCATGGGACTACGCCACTAATTTTTTCACGATCTCTCCTTTTTCGGCCACCTGAACCACCCCACAACCCTGTGCACCGTCCTCACGACACGAAACACCAGAAGCCCTAGTACTCCCGCAACGGCCAGCGCGATGATCAGCACCGTGACTGCCGCGGCCAAGAGCAGAATCGCCAAGATTTCGATAACAGGCTCGATCATTTTTTCGCCTCCGCCGTGCGCCACCGGTTACCGCAAACGCAGGCCCACACCATGATCTTCGTTCCGCCGATCACCCAAGACCTGAAGGGCTTGGGCACGTTGAACCCGCACTTGGGGCACTTCTCTCCCTTTTGCTTCTCCATTCGATTTTCTCCCATATCCCATCTGGGGATCGTCTCGGCCCATCCAATATTAGCGACGACCAATCTATTTTTGTCGCGACTCAACTTTATGCACCCCCTTACTTTTTTTCCATCTCTTTTGAAACGGTGTGCAAACGCCCGATCGCCTCATCGACAAGATGTGCTAG
>JAUXAH010000435.1 GCA_030614945.1 Phycisphaerae bacterium | reverse complement strand
TGTAGAGAATCGCCTCCTCCAGATGGGCGCCGGTGAGGTCCGCATCTTTTAGCCGCGACCCTTCGAAGTTTGCGCCTTCCAGAAGAACACTTTCGCCTTTATGTTTTTCTCGCCATTTGTTCCACTCCGTGATGTCCTTCTCTTCCGAGCAGCGTTTGAGCATATCGTACTGCTCCTGGCTGAACCTGCGTTCGCGCTTCAGCCCCTGCTGTTGCGATTTTGATTCGTCCATCTTTTTCTCCTGTTGTGGGTTTACAGACGCATATTATCGGTATCGCCTGTCTTTATATCAATCACATTCTCTCAACACCGCCGCCTCTCGTCAAAATCGGCCATTTGCAATTGCAACTTGAGAACTCATGTGTTTTTATCCGGACGTCTGTTTCACGATATCGCCTCGGCAAATTAAAATCCCCGTCGAACCCGATTCTGACCACTGTCTCCCGGCTTTTGCCTTTTCCCTTTACATCCAGGTACTATCCGGCTAAAATAAAATACCGTAATTGTGTGATGCGTATCTAATACGATATACGAAATACGATATACGATATATGGGATTCACTATGGAAAAGATAAAGCTTTACGACACTACTCTTCGCGATGGCATGCAGGCAGAAGGCGTCAGCTTTTCGCTCGAAGACAAGCTCTCAATCGCCAGGCGCCTAAACGAGCTTGGCCTCGATTACATCGAAGGCGGATACGCCGCCTCCAACCCCAAGGAGATGGAGTTCTTTCAGCAGGCAGCCAGACTTGGTTTGAAGAATTCAAAAATCGTTGCGTTCGGCAGCACCCGCAGGGCCGATGCAAAAGTTTCCGACGATGCCTCGCTCAACGCAATGCTTGCCTGCAGGACACCGGCCGCTACCGTGGTTGGCAAATGCTGGGACCTGCACGTAACGGATGTGCTCGGCTGCTCGCTCGATAAGAACCTCACTATATGTGCCGAGTCCGTCGAGTACCTGAAAAAGAAAGGCCTTGAGACAATCTTCGACGCCGAGCATTTCTACGACGGCTACAAGCAAAACCGGGAATATGCGATGAAGGTTTTGGCTGCTGCCGCTGACGCCGGCGCCGACGTGCTCGTTCTTTGCGATACCACCGGCGGCGCTCTGCCGAACGAAGTTTACGAAATCACAAAGGTCGTCTGCCAGAAATTCAGCCCGCTGATGGTCGGCATTCACGCTCACAACGACAGCGATTGTGCGACCGCCAATTCGTTGGCGGCGGTGCGGGCCGGTGCCCGACACGTACAGGGCACAATGAACGGACTCGGAGAGCGATGCGGAAACGCCAATTTGTGTACGGTCATACCTGACCTTGCGTTGAAGATGGGCTTTGTTGCCCTTAGTCCGGAAAAAATCAAAACCCTCACCGAGGTGTCCCGTTTCATTTTCGAGATTGGCAATCTAACGCCGGTAATGAATATGCCCTATGTCGGCGGGAGCGCTTTTGCACACAAGGCAGGCCTCCACGTCGACGCCCTGCGCAAAAACAAACGCACCTACGAGCACATCGACCCGGCCCTTATCGGCAACGAACGCCGGTTCCTTATTTCCGAGTTGAGCGGCAAATCCAACGTCCTCGCCGAGCTCGAAAAGGCAAAAATCGCCGAGGATAAAAAACTGGCTAAAAAGATACTTCTCCGTGTCCAGGAGCTTGAGAGCGCCGGCTTCCAATTCGAGGCCGCTAACGCCAGCTTCGACCTGCTGGTAAAAAAGGTTATGGGCACGTATGAGCCGGCTTTTGAGCTTATAAAGTATTACGTAACCACGGAAAAACGAGCATCCGGCGAGCTGGTTACCGAGGCCACCATAAAACTAAAGGTCGGCGATAAAATCGAGCACGTCGTCGGCGAAGGTGATGGCCCCGTCAACGCTCTCGATGGCGCTTTACGAAAGTCGCTCGAGAATTTTTATCCGAGCATCAAGGACGTTCACCTGATTGATTATAAGGTGAGGGTCGTCAATGCTAAAGCCGGCACCGCCGCCCGTGTCCGCGTTATAATCGAATCCCGCGACAAAACCTCAATCTGGGGCACGGTCGGCTGCTCAGAAAACATCATCGAGGCCTCCTGGCAGGC
>JAUXAH010000200.1 GCA_030614945.1 Phycisphaerae bacterium | reverse complement strand
CCCGGCTGAAAGTCATATTCATCCAGCACCCGCCGGATAACCTTATCCTGCGTTTGTTCGTTGCCGGTTATATTAATCCGGCCGATTCGAAAACGCTCCCCCTCAGTTATTTCAAACTCAACGTTGACCTCACCTTCTGACACAAACCTCCGCCTCTGTGCAATCTTCGCATCGATAAAGCCATTTTCGCGGTAAAACTTAAGCAGCCGCTTAACATCCGAACCTGCCTTTCGCTCATTATAGATTTGCCCCTCCTCCAATTTTAATTCCACCCAAAGCTGTTTTTCATCGAAGTGCTCATTACCTGTAAGAACAATCCTCTCAATAGCATAGACCGGCCCCTCGTCAATCACGAAAGTGATACGGACTTTGCGCTTATCTTCACTGAATTCTCGTCTTGCCGTTATGCCGGCATCGAGAAAACCTTTTGCCTGATAGATATTTTGCAGTCTCGCCACATCCTCAACCGGTCGCTCTTCAACGTAGTAGGCCGGCCAAATAAACCAGTCCGTTGTCCGGGTCTTTATGACCCCCCTGAGTGCCGCGGTCTTTATGGCGCTATTGCCGCTGAACGAAACCTTCGCTATCCTGACCCTCGGCCCCTCAGCGATTGTATAAATCACCTTGCCCGCTGATAACTGGTCGCTATCCAGCGCCACTTCAACAAAGGCGAAACCATTTTTTTGATAAAATTCAGTGAGGGTTCTTCTGTAGGCCTCGGCCAGGGTTAGGTCAAGGTAATCGCCTACCTTAAAGCCCAGTTTCTGCCGCAAAGCGTTGGCTCTGTACGCACGATTGCCGACAAAAACAATCGACCTGACGAGATTTCTTTCGGCAACGACAAATGTCAGCTCGACTTTGTTATCAACGGTCTCGGTGTTATAATAACTATATTCGACCCCGGGTAACCTGGCTATGCGTTTCGCGTCTTCAGCAGCCGTTTCCGGGTCAAACAACTCGCCGACCCTGCTGCGGACCCTGGACAAAATCTGCGCATCGCTGATACTGACGTTACCCGCTGTCCGGATACTGCCTATCTCATATTTCGTTGTGCGTGATGCGTATATCGGCGTGACGGCACACAATAAGCAAATAGCAAAGACATAGGACAGAAAACAGAAGACAGACTTTTCTGACATCTGACATCTGACTTCTGACTTCTGACTTCTGACTTCTGACATCTGTTCTCCTTAAAATGGCACTCCGGCTTCGGTTCCGCCTGCCGCGGATTCTACACGAGAGGCGTTCTCAAACCGCGTAAATTTTTCCCTGAATATCAGTTCTACAACTCCGGTCGGGCCGTTACGCTGCTTGGCTATTATCAACTCGGCCTTATTGTTCGGCACGTAGTCCGGCTCACGATGATAGTAATCTTCACGGTGAAGCAGCATCACCACATCGGCATCCTGCTCGATACTGCCGCTTTCACGCAGGTCGCTCATCCTCGGCCTGTGCCCCTCCCTGCCCTCCGGAGCACGATTCAACTGGCTCAGAACCACCACAGGGACGTTCAGCTCCCTCGCTAAGGACTTGATATATCTTGAAATCGCGGTGATTTCCTGCTGACGCGACTCAACCCTGCCGGTACCCAAATGCATCAACTGCAAATAATCCACTATAATACATTGTATATCGTGTCGGCTTTTAAGTCTCCTCGCCTTGGCGCGGAACTCCAGAGGAGTCAGCGTCGAGGTATCATCGATATAAATCGGCGCTTCATATAACTCACCGCTGGCTGCCTTGAGCTGCTCGTAGTCCTCGGTGCTGAGCATCCCCTTTCTGACCTTTTGGCTGTCAATCTCGCTGCCGCTGCACAGGAACCTTTCAGCCAGCTGCTGCCTGCCCGTCTCTAATGAAAATATCGCAACCGGAATCCTCAATTCGGCGCCGATATACTCGGCGATATTCAATGCCAGAGAGGTCTTGCCCATACTCGGTCTTCCGGCAATGATTATCATTTCGCCGTTCTGCAAACCACACGTCAGCCCGTCAAGCTCATGATAACCGGTCGCAAGGCCTGTAACGTGACTTCCCTCGCGCTTCTCTATAAGCTCATAAGTGTGACTAACCAAGTCCCTCAACAAAGAAGCGGAACCGGTTATCTTTTTATCCGTAACGGCGAATATCTTGCGCTCCGCCTCGTCAAGTTTTTCATTCGGCTCGCCGGCCTCGCTATATGCATCATCCAAAATCTCACTGGCGGCGGCAATAATCTCACGAAGCAGCATCTTCTCTTTGATAATACCGGCGTAATAGTTCACATTCGCCGACGAAGGCACAGAATCCACTACCTTCGCAAGATATTCCACTCCGCCGACTTCCTCTAATTGCTTGCGCTTTTCAAGCTCATCGCGAAGCAGCACCAGGTCGAGACCTGTCCCCCGCTCTCCATTGTTTAACCTTTGAGAGGGGTTCTTTTGGTATAGCTCTAATATCGCCTCAAATAAATAGCGATTCTCGATTCGGTAAAAGGCATCCGCCCCGTCTTTAGATAAGAGCTCGACAACCTCGCTGATACATTCCGGGTCGATTATCATCGAGCCGAGCACCGCCGCCTCAGCCGCTAACGACTCCGGCATACTGCGAGCGGCCAACCCCGCTCCAAATGAGCCAGACTCACGCTTGTTTGGTACGGAACCGGCAGCAGCCCCCACCGGCTCGCCCCGCCCATCCGATGGGCTGGGCTCGACCGCCCCAACCTTATCTTTACCTGCCTTGGTAAGTTGAGCCATTTAGATTATCCCTTCGAAACTACAACAACCTTTCTCTACTCTCGTAGTTCAAGCCAGGAGCGGCGACGAGTCGAACCTAAGCATCCTGCTTTTTCTCTTCATTCCGGCAAATTGCCGGGCCTCAGGGACGTAACATCTTCGCCTTCGGCGACGTCTGTCGATGTGGCGCCGGATGCCACAACAACCACACTCACCGTAGCAGTCAAATCATCGGCGAACTTCAATGTCACGCTGTGCGTGCCCACATTCTTTATATGTTCGGGTAATTGCACTACCTCATCGGCGACTTCAAATCCGAGCTGTCGCAGATTACCTGCAATCTCACCGGCAGAAACCGAGCCGAACAAAACACCCTGCTCGTTCGCTCTGGCTGAGACAACGGCCTCCGCCCCTTCCACCGCTGCCGCCGCCGCCTCAAGACGCTGGCGCTGCGTTATCCTCTGCTCTGCACGCCGGGCCTTTTCTTCAGCTATAGCCCGCAAATTCCCCTCGGTCGCGGGCTTCGCCAGACCCTGCGGCAGTAAATAGTTTCTCGCATACCCCGCGCTGACTTCCACAACATCTCCGAGCCAGCCGAGTGATTTAACATCACGACAAAGCAAAACCTTCACCCCGTTAGAATTCCCTGTCTTGCTGGAAAATTCTCGTTTTCGCATCATACCGCCCTTTTATGTTGCATTATTCATCATTATATAAAAGTTCTAACGGGGTGAATAGCTCACCCTGGTTATCAGGCAACCTGATATTCTGATTTTCTGATGTCCTGATTCCCTTCCCTCTACGTAGTAAACGGCAACAGTGCCATATACCTGGCACGTTTAATTGCCTTTTTCGCCTTTCTCTGACAGCCGGCACAATTGCCGCTGCGCTTGCGGGAGTATATCTTGCCGCGATTGGTTAAAAGCTTCTGCAGAGTCTCGACGTCCTTGTAGTCAACGTATTTTATGCCTCTTCTGCAAAAACGACATTGCGTACGCTCACGAACACCCATAAAACCAGGTTTTCTTCTCCCGGCTCGGTCCAGATTCACCCCGTCACCAATTGAGCCCGAGGCGGACCTCAATTGGGGACGAGCAAAACCAGTCCCCTTTCTTCTTTGCATTGTTCCCATCCTTCGACTCCTTTGACTCGCTCAGGATGGGCCTGAGCGAAGTCGAACGGCCCATCTTTTACCCTATCTGGTTAATTGGTAACTGGTTAAATGGCAAATGGTTAAATAATCACCAATCACCAATCACCAATTACCAATTACCAATTACCAATTACCAATCACCAATTACCAATCACCAATTACCTATGAGAGCTGTGAGTAAGATTATTTTGGTAGTTCTTATTGCCATTGGAGTGTGCATAATCCTCGCCGTGGTGATAGTTAGCCGACTTGAATTCGGCGGCAAGGAAAGAGTTACGACTGATAGGCAGCCGGAAGTAGTATTGGTTGAGGACGGGGGCAGTTGGCCTATGTTTCGCGGCGGACAGCAGCTTCTGGGCAGAGCGTCGGGGGCTTTGCCGGATTCGATGGTCCTTGTTTGGAAATTCAAAACTGATGGCGCAGTTAAGTCATCGCCGGCAATCGATGATGGTCTGGTTTTTATCGGTTCGGACGATGGAAATATCTACGCAATTGATTTGAAGACCGGAGACAGGGTATGTGCTTATAAAACCGGTGATGCAGTTGAGGCGACACCGTGTGTGGTGGACGGCTTGGTTTTTACAGGGTCGTCGGATACTTTTCTCTATGCGCTTGATGAAAAAAGCGGCTCGCTTAAGTGGAAATATGAAACGGGCGCACAGATTCTTGGCGCTGCTAATTGGACGCGTTCACCCGATGGTCAG
>JAUXAH010000311.1 GCA_030614945.1 Phycisphaerae bacterium | reverse complement strand
TGCTGGTGTACCATCCCAATCCCCAGTCGAATTGCATCCAGCGGAGAACGAATGGTAACCAATTTTCCGTTAACGTAAATTTCACCTTCATCCTGGTGATATATACCATAAAGAATTTTCATCAGAGTACTTTTCCCGGCTCCGTTCTCACCAAGTAATGTATGAACTTCCCCTGCATGGGCATCAAAATTAATTCGGTCATTCGCCAGCACGCCCGGGAACTGCTTAACTATTCCCCGCATCTCTACTTTTTCGACTTTAGTTAAATTTGTTATTTTAGATGTATCTCTTTTCATATCAAAATGAAGATCAGGGCTCCGTATGGACACTCTGAATCTTTCTTTACTTCTCTAATTTGACCTCAATTTTTCCCATGACTATATCCTCAATAGTTTTGCCTACAAATGCTTGGTCATTTACAATAATTTTAAGGCCGCCGTTAGCCAAACTAAGAGTAAAGATTTTACCTCCTTTTTCTCCCTTTTTAATCATTTCAATCATTGGTCTGAGTGCAACTGCCCAAACAACATCAACACTAGAAACCACATTCTGAGGGGCAAGGGCAGATTGGTCAACGTCATATCCGAACCAGAGAGCCCCTCTCTGCTTCACTACTCCGATTGCTCCAACTGTCATCTGCGATGTTCCGGTAAGAACATCTGCTCCGGCATCAATATGAGTCTGTGCTGCTTCGGAGGCAAGGGCAACATCACTATATGAGCCAATCCAGGTTACATTTACTTTAGCATCCGGTTTTACTGATTTTATCCCTAACTTAAAACCTTCGGTATAGCGTTTGGCATCACCGGTCTCAATCGGACCGATTACTCCATAAACATTACTCTCGGAAAGTTTTGCTGCCAGGACACCGTTAACATAACCACCTTGTTCAGCTAAAGGTTCATAAGCAAATATATTAGTGATTCCAAGATCAGTAAAAACATTAGCGGTAGAGCCCCAGGCAAAACTTGTATTGGGGAAATCAGGAGCAATATCTGTTAAAGAGGCACCATACTGCGAACCATGGGCAATTACCAGATCATAACCCTCGCTGGCATAGTCTCGAATAGCAGCAGCAGCGTCTGCTACTATAAACATGCTCTCCGAATAAACAAACTGAAATTCTTCCTTACCCATCTCTTCTTGAATTGTAAGCAGAGCTTCGTACATACTCTGGCTCCAGGCAAAATCATTAATAGAGCTTGGCATAATGAATGCTACCCGGAAGAGTTCTGCACTTGCTCCAATCCCAATAGATAATACAAAAACACTTATTATAGTAAGAATTACTATAATTTTTTTCCACTTCATCATTTTATCCTCCTATCTTTTTATATTTAGAATACAGAAAAACATTTATTTTTCTAAAACTTTTTATATTATTTACCACCTCCTCTTATACTATTCCCCCCGCTCGAAGGGTTTGTTTAATGCTTTAGGCGGGCGTACGTAGCGTTTAGCCATAGCGGCAAGTACCACGATAGTAACAATATAAGGCAACATTAAGGTAAAATCAGAGGGAATATTAATACCTTTTACCTGAACCCATATCTGAATAGCATTTACGGTGCTGAATAAAAGTGCACCAGTGAGAACACTTAAAGGACGCCAGGCTCCAAAATACACCAGAGCAACGGCAATAAAGCCCATCCCATTAGTTAAATTTTGTTGAAATACATTAAGCAGTGCAATAGAAAGAGATGCACCGGCAATCCCCGAGAGCATTCCACCTAATATTACCGTAAAATAACGAATACGCACAATATTAACCCCTAATGAATCAGCTGCCTCCGGGTGTTGCCCTACGGCTCGAATACTAAGGCCCAAAGGTGTCTTATTCAATATAAACCAGGAGATAGGAACCAGGGCAAATGCACCATATACCAGGATATTTTGCTGGAAAAAGATTTCACCTACAATTGGAATGTTAGAAAGCAAGGGGATAGACAAAGGAGAAAAACCGCTTACTGTTTGTACTGTTCCTATCATAGTTCTAAATAAAAGACTACTTAATCCGAGTCCGAATATATAAACTCCGATTCCGCTAATCCCCTGCTCGGCTTTTAAGGTAACATTAATAAAGGCAATCAAAAGCCCAAATATCCCTCCGACCACTATTGCTACCAATAAACCAAGTATAAGATTACCGGTTTTAAGAACCGTATAGAAAGCACTAAAGGCTCCCATAAGCATAACACCATCTACCCCAAGATTAAGGACACCGCTCAACTGCCCAATCGTTTCCCCAATGGAAGCATATAGATATGGTGTTGCAAGGCGAATTGCAGATCTTGCTATTCCGATAATAATTACTTCCATTATTTGCTCTCCATTTTATTTTTATTTTTAGAAATATTTTTCACTTTTGCAGTTCGTTCCATCCGCCGAGTCTGACTGCGACGCAGATACTCGCTTCCTACTACAAAGAGTACAATCAGACCGTTTAAAGCGCCAATCAATGCAGAAGGCACTTGCACTACTCTTTGCATCTTATTTGCTCCGGTAAGAAGCGCTCCTAATAACAGGGAAGCCGGGATTGTTCCAATAGGGTGAAGCTGACCAAACAAAGCAGCCACAATCCCGTTAAAGCCCGCACTGCCGGTAAAACCGGATACAGAGCCATCGGTGAATATCCGGTGATGAACTCCTAACACTTCAATTGCTCCGCCTAAACCTACCAAAGCTCCGCTCAAGATAAAAGCAAGGACCATATATTTCTGTACATTAATTCCGGACGCTCGCGAGGCTTGTATATTCTGCCCTATCATGCGAATACGAAACCCTATTGTCGTCCGCCAGAGAAAAATATATACAAGAATAGCGAAAACAACTGCAACTATTGTCCCAAAATGCAGGCGGGTAGGAATAAGGCGGGGAAGGTCAACTCCTTGAGTTAAACGGGCAGTCTGGGGGATAAAAGAGCCAAGCTTTATCTGGAGCGGGTCCATTATCGGTCCGCTAAGAAGATAATTCATCCCATAGGCTGCAATGTAATTCAGCATGATGGTGCTCAGGATTTCGTTTACATTAAAATAAGCCTTAAGAAATCCGGCAATTCCTGCCCATATTGCTCCGCAGA